>NZ_AMXB01000037.1:0-46605 GCF_000310125.2 Thauera sp. 27 | reverse complement strand
GCTGGCGTACAGACGCGGCAGCTCGCGCAGGAAGGTGGTGTCGAAATACGACAGGCCGTTATTGACCTCGTCGATCACTGACAGCTTGGCGGTGCGCAGCATGCGCGTCTGCCACAGCGTGAGCACCGCGCGGCGCAGCGCCTCGTCGCTGGCTGCGGCCTCCTCGGGGGTGAGCTGCATACGGTCGCGCTCGTCGAGCAGGCGCGCGATCACGGTCTCGCAGTTGAGGATGCTCTTTCGTTGCACCTCGGTGGGGTGGGCGGTGAGCACCGGCGACACCAGCGCACCGTCGAAGAACGCGACCAGACCTGCAGCATCGGTCACGCCGCTGTCGAACACCGCCTGCAGCGCGTGCGGCAGGCTGCCCGCGCGCGGGGCCGAGCCCGCCACCAGGTGCGCGCGCGAGCGCCGGATGTGGTGCTGGTCCTCGGCGATGTTGGCCAGGTGCGAGAAGTAGCTGAAGGTGCGCACGACCTGGATCGTCTGGTCGCGCGACAGCACATCGAGGATGTCCTCGAGCTCGCGCCTGGCCGCAATGTCGTCGTCGCGGCGAAAGCGCACCGAGTTCTGGCGGATCTGTTCGATGCAGTCGAAGGTCGCATCGCCCTCCTGCTCGCGCACGGTGTCGCCCAGGACACGCCCGAGCAGGCGGATGTCCTCGCGCAATGGGTGGTCCTTGGTCAGCAGGGGGTCAGCGTGCATCGTGTTCTCCAGTGAATCAGGCAGATTCATGTTCAGGACTGGGCAAGGGCGCCCAGGCGCAGCACTGCCGCCACGTTACGCGCTGTCAGCTCGACGTTGGCGGCGGCTTCACCGAGCGCCTCATCCAGCGTGCATGGCCTGCTGAGCACGCTGAACACGGCATCGATGCCGTGTGCGTGGACCACACCGACATTGGCACCGAGCGAACCGGCGATGCCGATCACCGGCTTGCCGTGGCGCTTGGCGACGCGAGCGACCCCGATCGGGGTCTTGCCATGGACCGTCTGGAAGTCGATGCGGCCTTCGCCTGTGATCACCAGATCGGCATCGCGCACATGGGCATCGAGATCCACTGCGGCAGTGACGATCTCGATGCCGGGCTTCAGGCTGGCGCCGAAAAAGGCCAGCATCGCCGCCCCAGTGCCACCGGCTGCGCCCGCGCCAGGCACGCTATCGACCGCCACGCCGAGGTCGCGCTCGACGATGCGGGCCAGGTGGGCGAGGTTGGCGTCCAGGGTCTGCACCATCGCTGGCGTGGCGCCCTTCTGCGGGCCGAACACCGCCGAGGCACCGCGTGCACCGGTGAGCGGGTTATCCACGTCGCACGCAACCTCGATGCGGCACTCGGCCAGGCGGGGGTCGAGTGCGGAGACGTCGATGCGCGCGAGCGCGGCGAGCGCACCGCCGCCAGCGCCGATGTCCCGCCCCTGCGCATCGAGCAAGCGGGCGCCAAGCGCCTGCACCATGCCCGCACCACCGTCGTTGGTGGCACTGCCGCCGATGCCAAGGATGAAGCGGCGCGCGCCGGCGTCGAGCGCTGCGCGGATCAGCTCCCCGGTGCCGCGCGAGGTGGTGAGGCGGGGATCACGACGTGCCGGAGGCACCAGGGCGAGGCCGCTGGCCGCGGCCATCTCGATCACAGCGGTGTCGCCATCGCCGGTAAGGCCGTAAAAGGCTTCGACGCAATCACCGAGCGGCCCCGTGACGGTGACCTTCTCGCGGCGCCCATCGGTCGCGGCGACCATGGCATCGACCGTACCCTCACCGCCGTCGGCCACCGGCACCAGAACGTACTCGGCATCGGGAAAAACCTGGCGGAAGCCCGCCTCGACGGCGTGCGCCACTTCCAGCGCCGAAAGGCTCTCCTTGTACGAATCGGGGGCAATGACGATCTTGTTCATGGGCTGTCTCCGGTCACTGCGGCCTGGATGTCCGCTGACAGAGAGCTTAGTGGCTTTCACACACCCTCGCCTCCACTTAAATCACAATAAAAATGGTCTCATAAGAGTATAAATTGTGATTAATTACAAACTCAGGCTTCGATCGAGTTCGAGGCCGATGAACAGCAGCAGGCAATCGCCAAGGCGCGAGAGGTCTAGCCCAGTGAGCTCGCCAACCTTGCGCAGGCGGTAATCGAGCGTGTTTCGATGCACATGCAGCGCTGCCGCACTCGGTACTGCCTTCATGTCGTGGGCGAACCAGGTCGCGAGCGTGCGCCGCAGCTGGCCTTCGCGGTCATGTTCGGCCATCCTGCGCAGGGGTCGCTGCAGTTCCTCCGCGCGCCAGCCCTCGCCCAGGCCGGAAAGCAGGACGGGCAGTGTGAGCTCGTCGTAGCACAGTACGACGTCCTGCGGACGGTGGCGTCGACCTGCCTGAAGAGTGGCGCGCGCAGATTGCCAAGCGCGCGCCAAGCCCTCCCTACCGCCAAAATGGCCACCCAGGGCGAGGCGCACGGGGCCGCCAGCCTCATCCACCAGGCGCAGCTGTAGCTTATCGAGCAGCGCGCGTAACCCGTCCGGCTGCCTGTCGACGTCCGCCTGCGGCCACAGCACGGCCAGTTCGCGCAACGAGACGGCCGCACACAACAGCCCGGGCACGGCCGATGCCAGCACACGGCGAAGCCGCTGCTGACAGGCGAGCAAGCCATCCGCATCGAGCACTTCGTCGGCCAGCTCGACAAGTATTGCCGCCCGCGGCTGCGCAAGGTCGATGCGGAGCTGATGCGCCCACGCCTCCAGGCCTGCCGCAGCGGGTGCGACACCGATCAGTTGCAGCACGAGTTCGTCGCGCAAGCGCTCGTCACGCGCGAGCGTCTGCAGCCACTGCGCCTGTTCGAGCATGGTCTCGGCCGCCATGCGCACCAGCTCGGCATGCTCGCGCATTGCCGCCGGGTCACCGCTCAGGCCAACCACCCCGACGACCCGGCCTTCTGCGCGCAAGGGCAGGTTGATGCCTGCCCGTGCGTCCTGCAAGCGGCTCGCCATGGCCTCGTCGATCTCGATCGTGCGCGCCTGGGCGAGCACGAGCAGGGCGCCATCGTGGCGGGTACCGATTCGCGTGCGGTCGCCGCTGGCGATGATGAGGCCGCGCTCGTCCATCACATTGACGTTGGTGCGCAGGATCTGCATCGCGCGATCGACGATGGACTGCGCAAGTGACGCATCGAGCAGGAACATGGCTACAGGCCGGCAACTGATGAGCACCACATGCTGCCGCGCAGCGCGGGGACAGACAAGTAGCGATCGATCGCCTCAAGTCGGATCAACACACTTGCCTGGGACGCAGACATGAATCGGAATGTATTCCAGGCCGATGCACCGCGAAGCCATCCGGCGATGAGCCGAGATCCCGCCAGACATGCGTATCGGAGCCCATTCCAGAACGCCTCCCGCTGCCACCACGGGAAACAAATTGAAACGCTGCTCGGGAATTTCATGCGCTGCGGCTGTTCATACTGCTCGCATGAAACAGCATTCCGCCAAACGCCGTGCTGTTCTCCAACAACGCAAAGGAGGCAATCATGAAGATGCGAACCCTCATTCCCGCTGTACTGATCACCATTGCCGCAACCGGCTGTGCAACCTGGGATGGCATGTCCTCACGCGAGAAGAGCGCCGTGATCGGTGCAGGTGTGGGCGGTGTCGCCGGTGCGGTGGTCACCGACGGTGGCATCCTCGGCACGGTCGGTGGTGCCGCGATTGGCGGCGTGATCGGCGATCAGGTCGGCAAGCAGCGCTGAAGGACGAGGGCGGGCCATCGTGGTTCGCCCACCTGTACTTGATCTCCCTCGACCCCTCGCGGCTGGCGCCGCTCCCACACGGAAAGCCGCGCGGCGCGTAACCCTGCTGTAGTCGCGAGCTTCTGGGGCGGTGCCTCAGCCTCATCACCTTCAACTCGTCGCGGCTGGCGACACCCCATCTGCGTCGGAAGCTCCTGATTGCTTGGTAGAATTGCGCTTGTCCCGCCTCGCTCATCGCGCGCAGGCGGTTTTCTTTTCGCCGACGAGCCACGATGACCACCACCCCTTACCCGCCCGAGCTGCTGCGCGATGTCGAAAAGCGCCGCACCTTCGCCATCATTTCCCACCCCGACGCGGGCAAGACCACGCTGACCGAGAAGCTGCTGCTGTTCGGCGGCGCCATCCAGCTCGCCGGCACGGTGAAGGCGCGCAAGTCTGCCCGCCACGCCACATCGGACTGGATGGAGGTGGAGAAGCAGCGCGGCATCTCGGTGACCAGCTCGGTGATGCAGTTCGAGTACCAGGGCCATACCATCAACCTGCTCGACACCCCGGGCCACGAGGACTTCTCGGAAGACACCTACCGCGTGCTCACCGCGGTGGACGCCGCGGTGATGGTGATCGACGCCGCCAAGGGCGTCGAGGCGCAGACGATCAAGCTGCTCAACGTGTGCCGCCTGCGCAACACGCCGATCATCACCTTCGTAAATAAGCTCGACCGCGAAGTGCGCGAGCCCTTCGAGCTGCTCGCCGAGATCGAGGACGTGCTCAAGATCACCTGCGCGCCGGTGACCTGGCCGCTTGGCATGGGCAAGGCCTTCCGCGGCGTGTATCACCTGCTGCAGCAACAGGTGCTGACCTTCACCCCAGGCGAAGAGCGCCGCAGTGACGGCGAGATCATCAAGGGCCTGGACAATCCCGAACTCGACAAGCGCTTCCCGCTCGAGGTCGGCCAGTTGCGCGAGGACGTCGAGCTGATCGACGGCGCCTCGCCGCCCTTCGATCTCGACGACTTCCTTGCCGGCAAGCAGAGCCCGGTGTTCTTCGGCTCGGGCATCAACAACTTCGGCGTGCAGGAGATCCTGCAGTCGCTGATCGACTGGGCGCCGCCGCCGCAGGCGCGCGATGGTGGCACGCGCATGGTGCAGCCGGCCGAGCCCGCCTTCACCGGCTTCGTATTCAAGATCCAGGCCAACATGGATCCGAAACACCGCGACCGCATCGCCTTCTTCCGCATCTGCTCCGGCCGCTACAGCGCCGGCATGAAGGTCAAGCACGTGCGCGCAGGGCGCGACATGAAGCTCGCCAACGTGCTCACCTTCATGGCCAACGAGCGTGTGATCATGGAGGACGGCGTGGCCGGCGACATCGTCGGCATCCACAACCACGGCCAGCTGCAGATCGGCGACACCCTGACCGAAGGCGAGAACCTCGGCTTCAAGGGTATTCCGTACTTTTCCCCGGAAATGTTCCGTGCGGCCCGCCTGCGCGATCCGCTCAAGTCCAAGCAGCTGCAGAAGGGCCTGCAGGAGCTGGGCGAGGAGGGTGCGATCCAGGTCTTCGAACTCGAAGGAGGCCAGATGCTGCTCGGCGCGGTCGGCGTGCTGCAGTTCGAGATCGTCGCCCAGCGTCTGAAGGACGAGTACAAGGTCGATGCGATCTTCGAGCCCGCCGACATCCACACCGCGCGCTGGCTGACTTTCCCCGACGACGTCACCCGTCGCAACTTCGAGCGCGAGCAGGCGCTACGCCTGGGCAAGGACATCGACGGCAACCCGGTGTACCTCGCCACCAGCCGCTACAACCTGGAAGTGACCGCCGAGAAGTGGCCCAAGGTGATGTTCCACGCCACGCGCGAGCACGGCGAAGTGCTGGGCTGAAGCAACCGCCGCAGGGTGGCAGGCCAAGCCTGCCACCCCATCAGGCGATGAGCTTACGCGCGAAGCGCTCGACCTGCGCCCAGTCTGTGAAGTCGGTGACCGAGCGCGGGTCGGTCGGCCCGCCGGTCATCCACATGATCAGGCGAATCAGGCTGCGGTCGAATACCCCATAGCGCGGATACTCGATCTTGCCGCCGAACACCGCTACCCGTTGCGGCTTCCAGCCGATCTGGCGCAGGAACTTGCGCACATAGGGGTTGGTGTCTGCATCGCGCTTGTGCGGCTTGCGCGCCACCGCATTGACTGAGAAGAAGGCATTCGGCCGCCCCTCGAGCTCGGTTCGATAGCGCTCGATGAAGGTCTTCACTGCGGGACGGTGGGCGCCATAGCGGATGCTGGCACCGATCACGACGCAGTCGCAAGTCGCCACCTGCGTCGCCGACACCGACCCGATCTCGACCACCTCCGGCGTGTGGGCAGCCGCACGCGCGATGTCCGCGATGCGCTCGCAGATCTCGAGCGTATGGCCATCCACCGTCGAATAGGCTATCAGCAGCCGCATGGCCTTAGTTGCCGGCGATGATGCCCTCGACCACCTTCTTGCCCTCGGAATACAGCGCGACCTGGCCGTCCTCGAGCTCCACGTTCATGCAGCCGGTGTTGCCCTTGAGCTTGCCATCCAGCCATTCGCGGCAGTAGCGAGCCTCATCGTCGACCCACCAGCGCGCCTTGGCACCGGTGGTGTCGGTAAGCGTGCCATCGGTTCCGAACTTGAGTGTGTAGGCCGATTCGGTACGCAGATAGACGCCGATGAAGGTCGCTCCACTCAACAACTGCTCGACCTCTGCCTTGCTGGTGACGAAGTTCTGCGCCATCGCGCCGGCCGACATCGTCGATAACGCGAGAGCCATCGCCAGGGAGCGCCCCATCTTCAAGTGCTTGAGCTTCATGTCTGATCCTCAGGGTTTGTTCGGTTCTGCAAGAACCGGATTCTGCACCTTGCACGGCCACACACAATGAGCGGAATCAAACCTCGGTGAGTGAACAAACTGTGCACAGGCACTGGCGCGGATTGTGGATAACGATGGCTGTCATCGTTCGGGCGTTTTTCATCAACAAACCGTCCTAGCTTCACCGAGCGTCTGTGCACCTTCTTCTACATACTTCAAGCCATTGTTTAGTAAGTTTAAAAGTGGCTTATCAACAGAAAACGTCGGTACACTATGTTTACAGTCTTTATTTATATTTAAAAGCTGTGTACACCAACATCCGTATCCTCCATAAGCCCTTGAAGACCGCCTACAAACGAATCAGACCTGTTGTCTGCTTCGGAAACGACCAACCAGGCTCTTGAGGTTCTCGGCCTGTTGCAGCAACTCACCAGCCGCACCACTGCAGTCGCCGGCGTTGTCGTTGGTACGCCGCGTGACACCATCGATCTGCCCCAAGCCCACGTTGACCTCGTCAATCGACGATGACTGCTGCTGCGACGCGCCGGCAATACGGGAGATGAGTCCAGAAACGCGTTCTGCACTGAGCACGATATCGTTGAGCGTTGCTGCGGTGCGGGCGGCGATCTCGATACCGCGCTCGGTCTTGGCAGCCGACTCCCCGATCAGTGTTGCAGCCTGGCCAGCGGCTTCGGAACTGCGCGACGCGAGTTTGCGGACCTCGTCGGCGACCACTGCGAAGCCACGCCCCTGCTCGCCAGCCCGCGCCGCCTCGATTGCCGCGTTGAGGGCCAGCAGATTGGTCTGCATGGTGATCTCGTTGATGGCATTGATGATGTCGTTGATGCGCTCCCCCGCTGCACGAATCTCACTCATGGCCCCGGTCATCTCGGCCATGTGCTCGCTGCCTGCGCGCGCGGCAGCCTGGGATTCCTGAGAGTAGCGCTCGGCCTGCGTCGCATTCTGCGCATTAAGCTTGATCTGCTCGCTCATCTGCCCGATCGAGCCTGCGATCTCGGTTATCGATGCGGCCGAGCGAGCCGCTCCTTCGGACAGGGTCTTGCTGAGACCAGCCACCTTTCCTGCATTGCCGTTGATCCGCTCGGATCCTCCCTGCAACTCGAATACCAGGTTATTGAGGCCATTGAGCATCTGTCGCAAGGCCAAGCCCAGCTGGTCGCGCTCGGAGGCCAAGGGGACATTGAGGTCGAGATTGCCTTCACTGATCTGTTCCGCAAGCCTGGCCTTGGCGAGCAAACTCTGCGACATCTCGTCGAGCGCTGTCGCCAGTTGTCCGACTTCGTCCTTGGATTCATGCCTGAATCGGCGCGAGAAATCACCCGCCAGCACTGCGCGGGCAAAATCGGCAGCGGCGCGGATCGGGCGCGCGATGCTGCCGGCGACGAACCAGAGCAATGTGGTCGCCACCACGGTGACGACCAGCCCGACCATGATTTGCCAGATCGTGCTCGATTCGCCACGTTGCTGGATCTCCTGATCGAGCTGCTGGGCCTTGGCGAGCACTACCTCCTGCGGCACCGTCACCAGCACCGCCCAGGGCCGCTCAGTGCGCCCGAGCACGATCGGTGCAATGGCGCTCATGGTGCCGCCGCGTTCGTCGATCCAGCCCCTTGCACGGCCTTCCTTGACGTCCTTGAGCAGCCCGGCGTCGTCTGCATTGCTGCGCGCGAAGGCCTGGCCGATGCGATCCGGGTGTTCGCTGTCGGCAACGACAAGGCCGACATTGCTGATGATCGTGACTTCGCCCTGCCCGCCGAAGAGTTCGCGATCCGCCTGCTCGGCGAGTTTCTGCACAAAGTCGAGGTTGTAGTCGGTACCCGCAACGCCCATGAAGCGCTGGTCGACCATGATCGGGACCGATAGCGTCGTCAGCCAGACCGACTTGCCCTGCACGATGTAGGGGAAAGGATCGAGTACGCTTTCACGGTGGTTCTCGCGCGGTCCGATGTACCAGCCGCCCTTGAGCACGCCGTTCGGATGGCGGTCCATGGTGTCGTATTCGACCAGGGGCTGGACGGCGATCCGACCGTCCTGGCCACGGTTCCAGTACGGCGTGAAACGCCCGGTCTGGCGATTGTTGCCGTCCTCGCCGGTACGGAACATGGTATCCAGGCCATCGAGCGCGTCAGGCTCCCAGTTCGAGTAGGTGCCGTTGAACTCAGGGTTGTTGACGAGGACGTGGTACAGGACGGCGTTGATACCGTCACGATCCAGGGTGCCGGCCTTCTTGCCCACCTCGAAGACATGCGCCATGGTCCGCGCGGCGTCCAGCGCGAGGTCGAACTTGCTTTGAATGACGCCTGCGTGTGCCCAGGCCAGATTCTTGAGGCTTTCGGCAGTGTTTTCCTGGATCAGATCGCCAACGCGCGATGAGACCAGTTCGCGCGTATTGCGCTCTGAAACGACACCGTAGATCACCAGACTGATCGCCGTGCCCAACAGACAAGCGCTGCCGAGGGCGGCGATCCGCCCTTGTATCGATTTCATGAATTTGCTCCAAAACTGAGTTCCAGCTTGCCTGTGGCCCGAGCCCTGTTGCTCCTGCTGCTCCAGGAACGCGTCAGCGCTCGCCTTCAAGCTGCAGCAGCAGGAACCATGCCCAACTCACGCAAACCGGAGCCTCAGCCTGGAAGCGCCTTCATGAATCGTCCGGGGCAAGACTCAGAACGGAGGATCGTCTGCCGTCACGGCCGCCGGGGACGGAGCAGGAGCGAGGGAGGAATCGACCTGGGATTCGACCGCCATGTTCGCGAGTTCGCCGCCCAGGGCACGCACGACTGCAGGCAGCAGATGCACGAGCTCACCCGTCATGAGTGCGAACTCGGCGTTGAACAAGGCCTCGGCATCGTCAGCATCGCCATCGACCTGGTCGCGTACGATGTCCAGGAAATCCACGCGCTTGATCTCCAGCTTCTCGGTGAGCACGAAGCTGACGCGGTCATCGAAGGTCAGTGCAAGCCGGGTCGGCAGCTTGCCGGCTTCGAGGTGGCCCTTGACCTCGTCTCCCTCTAGGGTGTGGCGCACATAGCGCACTGCGGCCTTGTCCTCGCTGACCGAGCGCAGTTCGCAATCCTGGTCGATCGTGAACCCCTCGGGGGCTTCGCCGCCCGCCAGCCAGTCCGCCATCGCCGACATCGGCGAGAGCTCGGTGCGCAGGAGCGTGAGCGGGAAGCTGTCGAGGGTGTGGCGCAGTTGCTCGAGCATGTCTTCGGCCTTGCTCTGGCTGGCCGCATCGATGACCAGCCAGCCATTGACCGGGTCGATCCAGGCATACATGCGGCGGCGGCGGGTGAATGCGCGCGGCAACAGTTCCTGGGTGATCTGCTCGCGCAGTTCCTTCAGTTGCTTGCGGCCGAGCTTGTAGCCCTGCTGCTCGGCCAGTTCCTCTGCGCGCTCATCGGCCTCCTGCTTGACCACGGCCGAAGGCAGCAGGCGATGCTCGAAGCCCAGGCAGACCAGCCATTGCCCGCCCACGGCATGCACGAGGACTTCGTTGCCGAGCGGCGACAGCCAGCCGCGGCTTTCCATGTCCTGGCTGCCGCAGGGGTGGAAGGGCTTCTTGGCAAGCTGCGCTTCGAGGCGCTCGAGGCCAATGTCCCAGCCGGCAGGCAGGCGATAGATCTGCAGGTTCTTGAACCACATGAGGATGTTTCCTGTTGATGAGATGCAATGGAGTACCCGCTCCGGCCACGGCGCATGGCCATGGCGGAAGCGGATGGAAGTGAGGTCTGCGTGCAGCCGTGGTTCGGCTACTGCTCCAGGCCGCCCGACTCGGCGATCATGCGGATGACGCGCACGGTATCGACGTCGGAGCGGTGGTAGGCCGCACGTACGAATTCGGCGTAGCGTGCGTCCTCGCCGCCTTCGGGCAGGGTGGTCTGGTAGCGGAAACGCAGGAAGAGCGCGCCGGGCTGGGGCTCCTCGATGCTGATGGTGAGGCTGCCGCCGGCATGGTCCGCAGTGGCCTCGGACTCGAAGCAGATCCACTGCAGGGTCTCGAAGGTAACGCGGTCGCGGATGACGACCGCGCCGAAGTCGAGATCACGCACGAGCATGTCGTCGCGGCGCTCGACGATACGGCAGGCTTCCAGCCCGGGCAGGAAGGCACGCGCATCCTCGGCACGGCACAGCAGGCCGAACCACAGCGCTTCGCGCGTGAGCGGGTCCTGCAGGGGGTTGTTGAGGTCGTTGACCTCGATCAGGTGTTCGAACTTCACAGGCTTCTCCCGGGCGCCCGATTACATCGCGCGGGCAAGCCGGGAGTTTACCCGCTCGCGCCCCGAGCCGGGATACCATGCGCGCCATGCAACTCGAACGCCTACTCCATGCCCAGGGCTTCGGCAGCCGCAAGGAATGCCGCGCCCTCATCCGCGCCGGCCTAGTCAGTGTCGCCGGCACCCCGTGTGAAGACCCGCAGGCCGACTTCGACCCCGGCAGCCAGGATGGCTCGCCCGGACTCGAGTTCAGCGTCGATGAGGCGCCGTGGCGCTTTCGCGCCCAGGCCTACGTCGTGCTGCACAAGCCGGCCGGTTACGAATGCTCGCACAAGCCGACCTTCCACCCCTCGATCTTCACTCTGCTGCCACCGCAGCTGCTGACGCGCGGCGTGCAGTGCGTGGGCCGGCTGGACCAGGACACCACGGGCTTGCTGCTGCTGTCGGACGACGGCCAGTTCATCCACCAGTGGAGCTCGGGCAAGAAGCGCACGCCCAAGGTCTATGAGGTGACGCTCAAGCACGCGGTGGGCGAGGACTTTGTCGCGCAGCTGCTGGCTGGCGTCGAACTCCACGATGAACCCGCTCCCATTGCTGCCGCCGCCTGCGAACTCACCAGCCCGACCACGCTGCGGCTGACGATCTGCGAGGGCAAGTACCATCAGGTCAAGCGCATGATCGGCGCTGCCGGCAACAGGGTCGAAGCCTTGCACCGCAGCCGGGTCGGCGGCCTGGAGCTGGACGCGGCGCTGGCGCCCGGGCAGTGGCACTGGCTGGAAGCGGCCGACCTCGCGCAGCTCGCCGACTATGCCTGAAGGATCGCGGCCCGGGTCGTCGCGAGGACGATCCGGGCCGCTGCCGAATCCATGTGATCCGCGTGCAATGCCGGATCAGAAACGCATCTCGAGGTTGACGCCCGCCGCCCACGAGCGCTCGCGTTCGCGCTCCTCGCGCTGCGGCCAGAAATGGCCGACCAGAAACTCGCCGATCAGCCAGTCGCGATAGACCGGCTGTACCCACTTCATGCGTGCGCCGTATTCGCCGATGTTCTCCCGCTTGCCGGTCTCGCCGGTCACGAGCAGTTCGCCGGAAAGCATCCTGTCGTCACCGAAGCTACGGAACAGGCCGAGTGCGCTACCCCAGGCAAAGTCGTCGGTGATCTGAGAGATCGTCGCCGAGTTATTCCAGTGCAGCGACAACCTGGGGTTGAAGGCGTGTTCGTAATCAAGCGAAGTGGTGGAGCCAAACTTGTCGCGCGTGGTCCAGAACACGGTCTCGCGGAATTCGATCCTGTCGGCATCGCTCAGCGCCCACTGCTTGCGGTAACGCGCCTGCGCGTAGGCTTTCAGGCTGCCACGCACACCGACCCGAAAATCCAGGTTCTTGCGCAGTGCCACGCCCAATCCGGCAAAGCCCGTCTGGTCGTCTCGCCGACGCTCCAGCAGCAGCTGTTGCTCGCGCGTGAAGGTCTCGGACTGGTCGGTGACCAGCTCGCGCTCGTTCTGGCGACCGATGAACAGATAGGCGCGGTCCTTGAGGTTGGGCAATTCGAAGCGCGCACGGAAGCGTACCCCCGTATCCCAGCCATTGTCCTGGCGCCATAGCGTGCGCAGGCCCAGGCGGCCGTGTGTGACTTTGCCACCGTCCTCGAATGGCCGGTCACCAAACCAGTCGTTGACGGTTTCGCCCAGCCACAGTGAGAAGCCCCTGACGTGGTGACGACTGGTATCGAGCAACCCGTCCTCCGCATGCAGCGCGTCCGCGCCTGGCTTTATGCCGCTACCGGCAGCCTGGGCACCCGAGGAGAGCAGGCCGATCAGGAGCGGAATGGCGATTCGTTTGGTCAATGTCGGATCCTCTTGTGTTGCCTCCAGAACGGCGAAACCGTGCTGGGTACCTGCCTTGGCTGAATCGTTCCCGATTCTAACCGCAGGATGGTGCGAGGTCTGCATGCATTCCAACTGGATGGATTTCCGGGGGCCGGGACTTGCACGGTTGCTGGCGGCAGGGTGTAGGTTTGTTCTTTTGTTTTTATATTGATTTAAATAATAAAGAAGTTAACAGTAGAGCGAAATCTGTGGATAAATCGGCTGGTGCCAAGCACAGCAAGGGTGTTGCCGGTCTAACAAGGCGTTGAGAAATGCCTGTATGGGCTGTGGCTTCATTGTTCATCGATTCTGCTTGTTTTCCTTTTGCCCCGGTTGTTCACAAGCACGCCTCTTCTTACCCTCAGGATTGTTCAGCGCATGGATGTGAGATTGCAGCACGAGCGGCCGAAGTGGGAGATCTTCTGTCAGGTTGTGGATAACTTTGGGGATATCGGCGTTTGCCTGCGTCTTGCGCGCGATCTTGCCGATCGCGACGGCAAGCGGGTTCGTTTATGGGTGGATGATTGGGCCGTGCTCGGCCGGCTCTGCCCGGCTGCGGCCGCAGCCGATCCCGCGCGCGGAGTCGAAGTGGATGGGGTGGTGTTGCGCCACTGGGTGCAGCCTTTCCCGGACGTCGTGCCTGGCGAGATCGTCATCGAGGCGTTTGCCTGTGAGCTGCCCGAAGTACATCTGCAGGCGATGGCGAAACTCGCCGAGCGGCCGGCATGGATCAACCTCGAGTATCTGTCGGCCGAAGACTGGGTTGCGGGATGTCACGGCCTTGCCTCGCCGCATCCCCGCCTGCCTCTGGTCAAGCACTTCTTCTTCCCTGGTTTCGACGAGGCAAGCGGCGGCCTGCCGAGAGAGACCGGCCTGATCGGCCGCCGTGAGCGCTTCAGGTCCGATCCTGCGGGTATGGCGGCATGGCGCGCCGAGCGTGGATTGGGCAGCCTTGCGGATGACACGCTATGGATCTCGCTGTTCGCCTACGAGCAAGCTGCCCTGGCTGGCCTGCTCGAGGCCTGGCAACAGGGCACGCGCCCGGTCGCCCTGCTGGTGCCGGAGTCGCGCATCCTTGGCGATGTGGCCGCCGGCCTTGGGCTCGATGCGCTGCACGCCGGGCAGCGTATCGAGCGCGGCCGGCTCACGACATGTGTGCTGCCATTCACTGACCAGGCGGGTTACGACGCCTTGCTATGGAGCTGTGCGCTGAACTTCGTTCGCGGCGAGGACTCATTCGTACGCGCCCAATGGGCTGCAGTGCCGCTGGTGTGGCAGATCTATGCACAGCAGGATGACGCCCACCTCGTGAAGCTCGAGGCCTTCCTGGCGCGCTACTGTCATGGCCTGGAAGAAGGTGCAGCCGCTGCCCTCGGAGACTTCTGGCGGGCCTGGAACGGGGCTGACGACATCGCGCCTGGCCAAGCCTGGCACGCACTGGAGCAGGCCCTGCCCGTGATCGCAGGACATGCGCGGTGCTGGAGCGATCGGCTGGCATCGACAGCCGATCTCGCCAGCCGCTTGACAAAATTCTGTTTCCACATCCGCAGCGCCGCGAGGTAAAATCGCGGGCTAATTTTTTCAAGGACATGCGGCCGCGCGCCGCGTCGAACAATTCAGGAAACAGCATGAAAACCGCTCAGGAACTCCGCTCGGGCAACGTCATCATGGTCGGCAGCGACCCGCTGGTGGTGCAGAAGGCCGAATACAACAAGTCCGGCCGCAACGCCGCAGTCGTCAAGATGAAGCTCAAGAACCTGCTCACCGGCGCGCCGTCGGAGTCGGTTTACAAGGCTGACGACAAGTTCGAGGTGGTCGTGCTCGACCGCAAGGAAGTCACCTACTCCTACTTTGCCGACCCGATGTACGTGTTCATGGACGCCGAATACGAGCAGTACGAAGTCGAGGCCGAGAACATGACCGACGCCCTCAAGTACCTCGAGGACGGCCTGCAGTGCGAGGTGGTGTTCTACAACGGCAAGGCGATTTCGGTCGAGCTCCCCAACAGCGTGGTGCGCGAGGTCGTCTATACCGAACCCGCCGTCAAGGGCGATACCTCGGGCAAGGTCATGAAGCCGGCCAAGATCGGTACCGGTTTCGAGCTGCCCGTGCCTGCCTTCGTCGAGATCGGCGACAAGATCGAGATCGACACCCGTACCGACGAGTACAAGAACCGCGTCAAGTAAGCGCGTTTCATCGCTTCATCAAAATGGGCCCGCAAGGGCCCATTTTGCTTTCCGGATGTTGCAGTGTGCAATTTGCGCGTTGTCTTCCGTGTCGGAATGCGTAACCTCATCGATGCACCCTTCACTGTCCATCCTTGTCCTGCGAACACCATGAGCGTAATGCGTCCCCTCCTGTCCGTCCTTGGCATGAGCCTGCTGCTGGGCTGTGCCCCGGAACCTGTCGCACCTGAGGCTTCCAAGGCCCCTGAGGCGGTCGAGCCAGCTGCGGTTGCGGATCAGTCCAGGCCAGACGCCCGGGAGGCTGGGCGTGAAGCCGTCGAAGCTGCACGTGAGGCGGCTGCCAAGGCGGGAGAGGCGGCGAAGAAGCTCGGCGAAGCCGGTGCCGCGGCGGCCCAGGCCGTGGTCGAGTCCACCGAGGACAAGCTGCGCAAGGGGGCCGAGGCCGCGGCCGGCACTGAGCCGATGGTGCGCGATGCCAAGGAGGCTGCCGAGCAGGCGGCGCAGCGCATTGCCGACGCCACGCGAGATGCTGCGCAGCGCCTCAAGGAGGCTGGCAAGGGTGCGATCGACAGCGTGCGGCAGCGCTCCGGGACGGCTGCCGATGGCGAGGATAGCAACGCAGATGCCGTTACCGAACAGCAGCCGGCGCCCGTCGAGGAGCGCGATGTTGCGCGGCCTGTGGAGTCCGAAGCGCCGCGCTGAGCGGGGGCACGCCGGGTGGTAGGGAGCGCACCGAGTGGTCGCTTCCGTGCGATGAGTCGGCGGTCGTGTCGGGGTTCGACCTGGTATCGAGGATGACCTGTGCAGGGCTGAACCAGCGCGCCAGATGGCGGTCGTGGGTAACCAGCAGCACCGCGCTTTGTCGCGCTTCAGCGCTTCTCAGCAGCACCTCGAGGGTCTGCTGCTGGGTCAGCAGGTCGAGTCGGGAGGTCGGTTCGTCGGCGAAGATCAGTGACGGTTCGAGGAGCAGCGCGCGGGCAAGCGCCACACGCTGCAACTCGCCTCCGGAGACGCCGCCGGGCGGCCGTTCAAGCAGCCCGGCGCCCAGCCCCAGGTCTTCGAGCAGGCCGTCGAGCCGTGCCACGGGCTGGCGGTGCAGGGCGCACAGATCCCGCAGCGAGCGGCGCAGCGTCTGGCGCGGTGCAAAGGCGGCGACCGGGTCTTGATAGAGTTTCTGGAAACCGTGCGGCCGCATTTCGTGACGAATGATGCGCCCTTGGTCGGGCGGGAGCAGGCCCAGCAGCAGATTGCCCAGGGTGGTCTTGCCGCAGCCGCTGGGGCCGCTCACCGCGATGCGTTCGCCGGCTCGGATGGAAAGATCGAGGCCCTCGAAGAGGCGCTGGCCGCCGAGCGACTGCCCGAGGCCTTCGGCGGCCAGCAGCAGGCGAGCGGGCGCATTGGGCGGCAGCGGCGCCCAATGCTTGGGCTGGGCGGCGACCAGGGCTTGCGTGTAGGGGTGTCGTGGCTTGCTCAGGACCTGGGTACATGCGCCGGACTCCACCTGTTCGCCATTCTGCAGGACCTGAACCTGGCCGCCGAGGGCGGCGGCGACTTCGAGGTCGTGGGTAATGGTGAGCAGCGCGCAGCCTTCGAGCAGGGCTTCGCGCAGCAGGGTCACGACTTCATTGCGCATGGCCTCGTCGAGCCCCTTGGTGGGTTCGTCGGCGATCAGCAGGGGGGCGCCACCGGCGAGCACGGCAGCGAAGGCAACCCGTTGCGCCATGCCGCCGGAGAGCTGGTGGGGCAGGTGCCTTTCCTTGCCTTGCAGGCCGAGGCGGGCCAGCGCATCGCGGGCGAGGCGGGCCGGCGAGAGGGGGCCGGCGTCCTGGCGGACATAGCGGTAGGTCTCCTCGATCTGGCGCAGGACGGGCATGGTGGGGTCGAGGGCGAGCCAGGGTTCCTGGGGCAGCAGGCCAATGCGCCGGCCCCACAGGCCGCGCCGGGCGGCGACGTCCTCGGCGCGGCTGGACGCCGTGCCTATGGTGATCTCGCCGCCGGCACGCAAGGACGCAGGCAGGTTGCCCATGATGGCCTGGGCGATCAGCGACTTGCCGGCCCCGCTCTGGCCGATCAGGGTGAGCGCCTCACCCTCGTGCAGCGTGCAGCAGACATCGCGCAGCAGAGTCTGCCGGCCGGCATGGACGGAGAGGTCGCGAACGGTGAGCAAGGCACTCATGCAACTGCCTCCTGCGGGCGGATCAGCACCAGGCCGAGCAGAGTCAGCGTAAGGAGCAGCACCGGCGCGGCGATCAGCCAGGGCGCTTCCTGGTAGTAGGGCAGCAGTTCGATCATCATCACGCCGAGCTCGGGACGCGGTGGCTTGATGCCGACACCGACGAAGCCCAGCGCGGCCATCGCCAACACCGCCGCCGCCATGCCGAAGCTCGCCAGGGTGAGCAGCACGGGGCGCAGTTCCGGCCAGACGTGGCTGCGGACCAGGTAGAAGGTGCCGAATCCAAGCAGTCGCGAGGCCTCGACCGCAGGCGAGGCAAGGATGCTGCGCGCACTGGCACGCACGACACGGAAGTACTCGACCCAGAAAGCCAGGGCCAGACCCAGGTAGAGTGGCCAGAAGGCCCCTGGCGCGAGCGTCGCCAGGAGCAGCACTAGCAGCAGCCCTGGCAGGGCCAGCACGCTGTCGGCGAGGACCACGCAGGCCCGCTCCAGCCAGCCGCCGCGCCAGGCTGCGACGATACCGAGAAGGACACCGGGGATGGCGGCACTGAGCACGCTGAGTGCGGCCAACCCCAAGGACAGCTGCCCGGCATGGGCGAGACGGGCGACCATGCTGCGGCCCAGGTGGTCGGTACCCAGCCAGTGCTCCAGTCCGGGGGCGGAGAGGAAGTTCATCAGGTCCAGCACGCGCGGATCGCCGACCAGCGCCGGGCCGGCGGCGCAGAACAGCGCAATCGCAACGAGCAGGGCGGCGCCGATGCGCTGGCGCCGGGTCAGAGCGAGGTCTACGTTCATGTGCCCCGCCTCCGGCGCGGGTCGAGCAGCAGGCAGGCCAGGTCGACCGCTGCGTTGAGCAGCACGAAACACAGGCCCAGCATCAGGCAGGTGCCCTGAATCATCGGCACGTCGCGCCAGAACACCGCATGCACCAGGGCGTGGCCGATGCCCGGCCAGGCGAACAGGGTCTCCAGGATGACTACGCCCTCGATGACGAAGGCGAGCTGCACGCCCAGGTAGGCGATCACCGGCAGGGCGGCGTTGCGCACGCCGTGGCGCCACAGCGCAAGCCGGGGCGACAGACCCTTGGTCAGGGCGAAGGCATAGTAGTCGGAGGCCACCACCCGGGCCACCGACTCGCGCGCCACCCGCGAGGATGCCGCGGCCAGCCCGAGTGCCAGGGTCAGCGCCGGCAGCAGGAGGTTCCCCGCCTCGCCATGACCGGCTGCGGGGATGGCGTCGGACAGGTTGGCCGCGGCGATGACCAGCAGCAAACCGAGCAGGAAGGGCGGGAAGGCGCGCAGCGCGATCGCCGCGCCTTCGCCGAGGCGGTCCGCCCAGCCGCGTGGGCGCAGGCCGGCGGCGATCCCGAGCGGCAGGGCGATGACGACGGAGAGTGCGATTGCAGCGAAGGCCAGGCTCAGCGTGTGGCCGAGCTGGTGAGCGACCTCGTCGATGATGCGGTGGCCGGTGACCAGCGACTCACCCAGATCGAAACGCAGCAACTGCAGCCACCAGTCGGCCAGCGCCGTGTACCACGGCGCGTCCAGCCCCAGTTCGCGGCGCACTGCCTCAGCGGCTTCGGCGCTGACAAGATCGTAGCCGTAGCGACCGGCTGCGATGCGGTAGGCGAAGTCGCCGGGCAACCAGCGCATCATGAGGAAGCTCAGGGTGCTGACCAGCAGCGCCACCGCGCCGGCCTGGCCACTGCGGCGCAACGCGATGCCGAGCAACGCCCGGCTGTTGAAACGGGTGTCCTGCATCAGGCCTCTCCCCACGACAGGCGTTCGAGCCGGTAGGAGCGCTCCAGCGGGTCGAGCGTGAAGCCGCGCAGCGCCGGATGCACGGCTGCAGCCAGCAGATTCCAGGCAATCGGGATAACCGGCAACTCCTCGTGCAAGGTCCGGGTGACGGTACGCCGCAGGGCGTGGCGGTCGCGCTCGCGCAGCGGCCCTTGCAGGGCGGCCAGGGCGGCCGGCACGGTCTGGTTGCCCCAGTTCATCGCACCCCAGTCACCGCCTTCGGGCCCGAAATCCTGCAGCAGCGTCACCATCGGGTCGGCATAGATGCCGTAACCGCGCGCGCCGAGTGCGAGCTCCAGCGTACCCTGCCGGTGTGCAGCCGGCACATCGCTGGCGTTGCCGAGCAGCACTTCGACCGCGATGCCCACCTGGCGCAACTGTTCCTGGACGGCAGCGGCGATGATCGGCAGTTCCGGTCGATCCGGGAAGGTGCGCAGGGTCAGGGCCAGCCGCTCGCCCCCCTTGGCGCCCTGGCGCACGCGGATGCCGTCTGCTGCGGGCTGCCAGCCGGCGGCGGCCAGCAGCTGGCGGGCAACGGCGATGTCCTGCCCCATGGCGGGCAGATCCGCATCGTGCCACTGGGCCAGTGCGGGCGGCAGCAGCTGGCTGGCCGCGGCCTGCGGGTCGCGCAGGATCGCGTGGGCGATGCCGGCGCGGTCGATCGCCAGACTGATGGCCTGACGCAGCGGCAACTCGGCGAGCCAGCGATGTCCGGCATTGAGCTTGAGATAAATGGTGCGCGGCAGCGGCACGCTGTGCACCTGCAGGCGCGCGTGGCGCTTGAGGCGTTGCCAGCTGGCGGGATCGAGGCCATAGACGATGTCGGCCTGTCCGCTCTCGGCCAGCAGCGCACGGCTCTCACCGCGCCCCACCGCGAGGTAATCGACGGCGGCGATGGCCGGAGGAGGTCCATCCCAGTGGGGTGAGCGTGCCAGGCTGAAGCGTTGCGGCGGCTCGATGTCGGTCAGCTGATAGGGGCCGCTGCCGATCACCCGGCTGACACTGCCGCCCGTGCTGTAGCTCGCCGGCGCCAGGATCTGCGCACTGCTGTGGGCAAGCACCGCCGGCAGCGCGGCGAAGTCGGCGGCAAGGTGCACGTCCACGACGTCCGTGCCGGCGTCGATGGCTTCCAGCGGCACCAGCCCCATACCGCCCGGCTTGCGCCGGGCGAACTGCAGCGCGGCGGCGACGGCCTGCGGTGTAACCGGGCTGCCGTCGTGAAAGCGGGCTTGCGGGCGCAGATGGAAACGCCAGTGGCGCTGATCCGCCGAAACCTCCCAGTGCGTCGCCAGTGCGGGCGTCGGATTACCGTCCTCGGCGATGTCGAGCAGGGTTTCGCTCACGCCATGGCGTGAGAACAGATAACCGGCGCGCGACGGGTCGAGACCGGTTATTTCCCACGGGCTGACAACACGCAGCGCGCGCACGGACGGGCCGGCCTGCAGCCAGCGCGGCCATGCGGCGAGGCCGGACGAGACCAGCCCGGCCGCCAGCCAGCGCCGGCGCCCGGGCATGAAAAGGCTGCGGCCCATCAGAAGCGGGTCTGCATGCCGAGCGTGATGGTGCGCGGGTTGCCCGGCGTGATCCAGTACACGTCGTAGGAGCTGGCGTAGTAGGTCTTGTCGAACAGGTTGTCGATGTCGAGTGAGAAACGCAGCGTGTCGCTCGGTTTCCAGTACGCCATTGCACGTGCCACGGCGTATGCGGGCAGCTGGAAGCTGTCGGCGGCGTTGCCGCTGCGCCTGCCTACATAGGTGGCACCAGCTCCGATACCGAAACGGCTGCCGGCGAAGCTGTCTTCGTACATCAGCAGAGCGCTGCCGCTGTTGCGCGGCACGTTGAGTAGCGGGGCGCCGCGCAGGGCCGGGTTGTTGTCCTTGGTGATCTCGGCATCGATGAAGGCGTAGTTGGCGGTGATACGGATCCTGTCGGTCAGTTGTCCGGCCAGATCGATCTCCACGCCGCGGCTGCGCGCCGCTCCCGCTGCCACGGAGAAGTCTGGATTGCCCGGATCGCGGGTCAACACATTCTTCTTGTCGATCTCGAACACTGCGAGCGTCGCACCGAAGCCTTGGTCGGGTGCCTCGAACTTCAGCCCGATCTCCTTCGCACGCCCGCGCTCGGGCGAGAACGCAGCGCCGGCTGCATCGATGCCGCTGTTGGGGCGGAAGGACTCGCTCGCCAGCACGTAGGTGGAGAGCGTTGGCGCAAGCAGCCAGGTGAGTCCGACGCGCGGTGTCGTCACGCTGTGATCCTGGGTGGAGCGGGTATCCGTGCGTCGGTTGTGAACGCGCTGATGGAAGCGATCGTGGCGTACTCCGAGCAGCAGGCGCCAGTCTTCCGCGAGGCTGATCTGGTCCTGCATGAAGACGCCTGTGGCACGCTGCCTTTCCAAGGAGTCGGTGTTGGACACAGGCGTGGGCAGCGGCTGGCCGTAAACGGGATGATCGATGTTGATCGAGTAGTTGCCCGGTCGCACGCGCATCATCACCGAGTCGAGCGAGAAGCGGTAGCTATCGAGGCCTGCCAGCAACTCGTGCCCGACACCGCCAGTGGTGAATTTGCCGTGAATTTCGCCCTGGAAGGCAAGGTCCCTGGAGTCGTAGTTTCGGTAACGCCGCTCACGATTGATGTTGCGTGAACCTACCGGCACGAATAGCAGCGGGTTGCTCGGACGCACTTCGGTCGAGTAGCCCTCCAGTGCGGTGGTCCGCCAGGAGAGACCGGCCTTGGCACGCCAGTCGAGTGAGAAGGCGTGCTCCAGCGTCAGCTGATGGGTATGGTTGTCGATGGTGATGTCGCCGTCGCCGGGCTCGCCGAGGAAGACTTCGCGCGACATCGAGCCAGTTCGGCCGCCGACTGCGACCACCCCACGGTCGAAGGGCGCCTTGTGGCGCAGGACCTCGAGGTCGTAGTTGAGAAAGGTGTCGGGTGCCAGCAGCCAGCTGAATGAAGGTGCGAGCAGGTAGCGCTTGCTGCCGACATGGTCGCGAAAGCCGCCCTTGTCCTCGTGGGCGAGATTCAGGCGGTAGGCGAAGGTGTCGGTGATGGGGCCGGTGGAGTCGAACAGGGCGCGGTAGGTGTCGTAGCTGCCGGCGTAGAGTTCGACCGAGTGCCCAGGCTTGAACTGGGGTTTCTTGGTGACGACGTTGAGGACGCCGCCCGGTTCGCTGCCTCCGTAAAGAGCCGAGGCCGGTCCCTTCAGCACCTCGATGCGCTCGACGTTGGCGGTGTCGCGCGGCGCGTTGAAGCCGCGGTTGCCGGCAAAGCCGTTGCGCAGGAAGTTTGGCCCCGTATTGATGTCGCCCGAGAAGCCGCGGATGGAGAAGTTGTCCCACATGCCGCCGAAGCTGTTCTGGCGGCTGACCCCGCTGACGAAGTCATAGGCCTCCTCCAGACGGACGGCGCCGATGTCGTCGATGACCTGGCGCGGGACGATACGGATCGATTGCGGGACCTCGCGCAGGGGAGTGTCGGTGCGCCCGACCTCGCCTTCATCGGCATAGTAGGCCTGGCCTTCGCCACGGCCCACCACCTGGACGGCGTCGAGCACCTGCTCTTCGGCATGCACCGCCGGAACGGAAAGAACTGCGCAAAGCGCCAGCACGCCTTGCTGAATGGGTCTTGGGCGAAGGAAGTTCGGAACTGATTTCATGGGCGCGAAATGACGTTGATATTTTGTTAATGATAATCGATATTGATTGTAGTCATTGAGCCCGGCTCACCATGCCGCATCGAATGCAGCCAGCACGCGAGGCGGGCTGGACACGGCGGGCGAGCGGTGGACGATTCCGCGCCCGGTGTTGTCCTGCCAGAGGCTGCCCTTGAGCAGGGCAACGGCATAAAGCGGAATGGACTCGATGCAGTGGTCCGGACGCAGCACTCCAGAGTGCGTGTCTGCAAGTCCGGCAGATGCAGCGCTGCGTATTCCGATCGTTCGTGACCGGTCAGTCCAGTTCGACGTGATCACCAGTTCCGATTCGTACTGATCAGTCGTCCCGGTGCTCGTGAGCACCAGGACGGCACCGTGACCGCTAAGCTGACGTCACGCTCATCGTTCCAGCGACATGATCACGCTGGGGGCATCTTCCGCTTTGCCTGAAGCTTGCGCATGGATTCACCCTTGAGCGTAATCCGGTGCGCCTGATGCACCACGCGGTCAAGGATTGCGTCTGCCAAGGTCGGATCGGGGAAGAACCCATGCCACTGGTCTGTTGGGAACTGGCTTGTGATCAGCAAGGATCCGGTACGCATCCGCCGATCCACCACATCCAGCAACACCTGCGCAGCTTGCGAAGAAATCTCGCTCAGACCGAAGTCGTCGATGATAAGCAAACTCGGTTTAATCAGACCGGCCTTGAGCTTAGGCAACGAACCGTCATGGCTGGCAACTGCGATCTCTTGATAAAGATCGCTCGCCCGGAAGAACGTAGCGGGTAAACGCTGTCGGCAAGCCTGAGAACCGAAGGCACATGCAAGCCATGTCTTTCCGACCCCCGTTGCGCCAAGGACGATCAAGTTAAGCTGCTGTCGAATCCATTCGCAACTGGCCAGCGAGGCGATGAACCCTTTGTCGATATCTCGCGAAGCTCGGTAATCGGCGTCTTCGAGCGATGCGGATTCAGGGAATCCTGCACTCCGCACGAGCCGCTTCAATTTCTTCGAGTCACGTTCAGAGGCTTCATGCTCGACGAGCAACCCGAATCGGTCATCGAAAGAGAGTTGGTGAAGCTTCGGCTGCTGCAACTGGACCGAATACGCTTCGGCCATCGACGTCAATCGCAATTCACGTAGGCGGGAGATGGTTTGATGGACGCCGCTCATGTGTTTTCTCCAAAGTAGCTCGCACCCCGCACATTGTCGTGGGCTGGCCTCGGCGCCGTGCCGCTGACAGAGTGGGTGCGTTTGTCGGGTGCCTGCTTGAGAATGGAATCGAGGCTGCGCAATGCCGTAATGTTGAGCGATAGCGCATATGCACACGCCTCTTCGAAGCGTTGGTCGCCGTGGATACGAGCCAGATCGCGCATCCGCCGGGCTGCTTTCAGACCATTGACGGCATCGGATCGGTTTTCCAGGTGATGGCGAATCATTGCCGCCGAGCCTTCCCCTACCGACTCGGCCCATAGCATGAGTGCCCTCGGTTCGCCCTCAAGCACGCGGACATGCGCTATCGGACGATGCTCAGGCAACGTCTGGACTGTGCCTTCGCATTGTGCCAATGCGTGCAAGGCAACGCGCTGGCCGCGATGCATGACCTCGAGCATCGATCCGGTGTAACGCAGATCGACACGCTGTCCGCGCAACTCCGACGGCACGGAGTAGAAGCTCCGCGCATGTTCGACATGGTAATCGTCGCCAGCCCGCACCCCATATCGCCAATCGCATAACTCGAAGGGAATGGGCGGCAGGCGCTTCAAAGTCGAACGCTCGGTTTTCTCAAATCGTTCGATGCGGGAGCCTGACATCTTCTTGAAGGGATGAGCGTTCAGCGTTACCACGAGCCTCCTGAGGGCGTCATTCAGTTCATCGAGGCTAAAGAATGTTCGGTCGCGAAGTGCGAACAACACCCAACGCTGTGCGATCTGCACACCGACCTCGGCCTTCGCCTTGTCTTTCGCCTTCCTGACACGAGCTGGTAGTGCAGCGGTGTTGTAGTGCTGCAGGCACTCCCGGTAGGCCGGGTTGATAACGACGCGATCCTTCTCACGCCGCCAGACAGCCGCCTTCAGGTTGTCCGGCACAACCCAGGCCGGCACGCCCCCCATTGCCGCAAAGCAATCGACATGGCATCTCACCCAATCAGGGGTTTTCTGCGAGGCGACTGCCTGCAGGTAGGTCAGGTTCGAGTAGCCAAGCACGGCAACGAAGATTTGCGCATAGATCGAGGGACCGCCGCTTCGATCCCTGATCTCGACTGTACGGCCGGCGAAATCGACGAACAACTTCTCACCCGGGCGATGGGCCTGACGCATCACGATATGTTGTCGCTTCGCCCACGCCCGGTAACCGGCAGTGAATTGCGAGTAGGCGATTCCCTCCGGGCACTGACTGCGCCACTCCCGCCACAGCTGCTCGAGTGTGGCGTCGGGGCGCTGCATCTCGGCGTGCACCCAATCCCAATCTGGCGCTCTCTTGCGTTGCGCGATGCTCTTGTTGCCAGTACCCAGAACCGCGTACCAGGCGTCGTCATCCAATGAATGAAGATCGGCACCAAAGGTGTCGCTTTTTCTGAGAATTCGGCGCATTTCGCGCACGGTGTTTGCGGAAACACCAACTGACCGTGCGATGGCTCGGTTGGACTGTGAGGTATCGTAGAAGTGCAAACGCGCGATCTCGCGCTGTAGGTGGATAGGCAGACGCAAGGGGGTAACTCCTCATGGGATGGCACCGGCGGTGCTGACCGGGCCAGACAAAATCACCCCGTCCGCGCAAGTTCGTCGCATGATTGACGAACGTGAACGCGCAGCTCATACTGATCGGACAAGATCCCACTTGTACCGGCAGCGATGCTGGCGCGACGCCCGAGGCAGCCCCCTCGGGCGTTCGCGTCTACGAGGTGGAGAATCGAGTTAACTGGGAGAGATTCGTCCTCCTGCGGATGCGCCCATTCGGGTCGCAGAAAGCCAATCCGCGACATCCAGCGTCAAGGCAAACCACCCTCGGCGATTGGGTACAGTGAAGAGCGGCACCATTACTTGACCACGTCGCCGTGCCTGTCTAAGTGATGCAACGCTTCGATGTCCTAGTGCCGCCGCGAGGGGCTCGCCGCCCAGCAGAGGACCGTGAAGGCGCAGGAGTGTCTCGCGCAATTCCTTGCGCAAGTGGGCCAGTGCTTCGGTCTGTTCAGGCAGCGAGTTCATCGAATACCTCAATGCGTTTGTCACGCAGTGTTCGTGACTGTCCACATTTTCTCCACCCGAACCGATAATTCGATTTTCTGTACTCCAGATAAGCCTTGTGCACACAATCATCAGACCAAAGGGGCGCGGTCGCCCGACCACCCAGCCTGTCGATCGCCTTCGGACACGACTTTGGTTTCGCGCGCTGCGGGACATATCTGGCCTGTCGTCCGCATACGCCATTGAGATGGCGCTCGACGGGGACCGCGTCCGCAAACGCGACACAGACGTCGCTCGCCCCAGGAAGTGGGACGCTTACGAGAAAGGGACACGGGTCCCCAATGACCGGCCCGGACCGCGCAACGCTGTCGAGCAGGCGCAAGCCCGATTCCCGGGCACGTCGCGCTGGTTCCGTAGCCCGTTGTGGCGCTACCTGAAGAAGGAGCCGCTCGATGCAATGCAGTTTGAGGAGGCGCTACGCACCCTCGAACCGCCGGTTACGGCATTACTGTTTGAGGCGGAGCCGCGCGAACACGAGCAAGTGCCCCGTCAGCGTCCCTTTGACGATGAAAGTGCTCGACAACTCATCGCGCTCGGTAGCTTCGATGCGCTAGTTGCAGCTGTGCTGATGGCAGGTCTGTCGGAAGTCATCGCCTCGCCCGATCTTCGAGAACGGGCGTTGCACGTTTACGTTGGGATTCAGGCGAAGCTGCGAGAAACGCCCCTCTTGGAAGGCATCTATCCTGAGCTGTTCTCGCTGATCGACTCGCGTTGCAAGCACTGGATCTACTTAGCGCCCAATCAGCGAATGGATGTCGTGATCTTCTGGCAGGGAGTCGAGGCGGAGGATGAACAGAGGATCTTTGGCGACGTCGGTGAGGATGGGATTGACTATTAAAACGGCTATCAGTCCTGACTAGCTGTTCGCGCCACTAAAAGTTCAACGGCAGCTTGCCGATTTGGCGAATTCACACTTCCGACCCCGAGCGGTCGTTGCGACTTCCGCAAAGCTGCCGGTCAGGTACCCAGGGATTCCACGAGTTTCGCTGCTCCGAAGCTGCCGTTCGTGACCTCACGCACCCGGCCATCACCGGCCGTTGGAGATCCGGCCAGGATTTCCCTCGCTGGATCGCCTTGGGTGACCGGTTTACGGCGGCCAACTTGAACCCCGCCTTGGCTCGACCCGGCCATTTGCTGCCACACATGGTAGTAGCAGAGTCGTCATTCGAGCGACCGGTGAGATCCGAAACCAGCCCTAGAGCGAGCTGAGGCCAGCGTGGTTCGTAAGTCGGCCGGCACTGCGCTCATAAAGTCGATACTCACCAGCTCTGCCGTCAGTGTCGGGCAAAAACCCTCGCGCTTCCGTCAAGCCCGACCAGAAGCGTCTCATAGGGTTGCGGGGTCGAGGTCTCCATGCCGGGCGACCCCTGCGGCATGCCTGGCGTAGCCAGTCCGATTGCCTTTGGGGACTCGGCGAGAAGCCGTCGGATGTCGTCCGCAGGGACGTGCCCCTCGACGGAATAGGAACCTACCTTGGCCGTGTGACACGAGCCGTATTGGTCCGGCATGCCCAGTGCCTTGCGGGCTGCGGGGACATCATCGACGTCTTTCGTCACGACATCGAAGCCGTTCTTTCTCAGGTGCTCGACCCATTTCCCGCAGCACCCGCAGTAAGCGCTCTTGTAGACCTCTACGCGTACGGGCCCCTGCGCAAACGCTGCGCCGCTCACGATCATCAGGCTTGCCACGAGCCCGCCGAGCAAAGTTTTCGTCTTCATGTTCGTCTTCCGGTTGATGGCGTCGAGGCATAGTTTGGCACTTTGAGCCCAACGGGAAGCTGACCTCAAAATTACATTTCCGTCAGACAGCCGGGACCCCGGTCGACTTTGCAGGATCAGGAAGGCGATGAGGCTTCATTGCGAGGCAAGGTGATCGTGAAGCAGGTGACACCTTCAGCGGAGCGCGCAGTGATGTGACCCCCGTGGGCCTGGACGATGGAACGCGTGATCGCAAGTCCGAGCCCTGCGCCTTCACCGCGAGATTCGCGCTGGGCGCTACCGCGATGGAAGCGTTCGAAGATCCGTTCGATCTGATCGGCGGGTATCGGGTCGCCGACATTAGAGACGGCGAGACGGACGCCGGCTGCGTCCGCGTCAATCCTGATCGTGATCTGCCCCTCTTTCGGTGTGTGACGAAGCGCATTCGAGATCAGGTTCGACAGCGCGCGCCGCAGCATCAGGCGATCACCCTGAACGCTCGCTTGGCCCTGGCGCACGATGCGGACCTGGCGCTCGTCGGCCAGCGCCTCGTAGAAGTCGATCAGTGCGTCTGCCTCGCGGGCCAGGTCGATCGCCTCGCCCGCGTGCGCGAGGGTGTTCTCCTCAGCCTTGGCGAGGAACAGCATGTCGCTGACCATGCGCGCGATGCGCTCATATTCCTCGAGGTTCGAGGCCAGGATGTCCTGATATTCGTCGTTCGTGCGTGGTCGCGACAGCGCGACCTGGGTCTGGGTCATCAGGTTCGAGATCGGCGTACGCAGTTCGTGGGCGATGTCCGCCGAATAGTCGCCGAGGCGCTGGAAAGCGGCTTCGAGCCGAGCGAGCATGCCATTGAAGGCGTCGACGTGCTCGCGCACCTCCAGCGGGGCATCATCGATGGTGAGACGCTCGGCGAGTTGCCGTGCAGACAGCTTACGGGCGGTCTCGGTGACCTGGCGCAGGGGGGCGAGGCCTCGGTGCGCGGCAAACCAGCCCAATAGCGCCGCCGCCAAGGCCGCCACGACGACGCCCGCCCACGTCGCATTTCGCACCGACGCGAGGAAGTGGACGTGATGCGATAGATCGAGTGCGACCAGCGCCTCGATCGATTGGTCCCTCGACCCGAGGGTCGGTAGCGCGATGCTGACCTCAATCCCTCGATGGGGGCGCTCATCCACTGTCCAGTCGGCCAACGCGCCAGAGAGGCGTTCGCCTGCCCGCTGGGCAGCGGTGAAATGCTCGGGATGGATGATGTACAGGACGCGTCCCTCGCCGTCGCGAAACAGGACACCGACACTTTCATGGCCAACGAAGGAGCGTTCGAGCGCCTCAATGCGTTCCGATCGCCCCCCAGTCGCATCAACACTTTGCAGCGCGTTGCGGATGAGCGTGACCTTGCCCTGCAACTCGTGCATGTCCAGCTCCTGGAAATGCATGTCCAACATGCGCCCAAAGAGCATCGCTGCCAGCACAAGCAGGCTCGCAGCGAGGACGGCAAATAGTGTTGCCAGTCTCGCCGTCAGCGAGTGAATGCGGATCATCGTCAGATCGGCTCCATCGCCTCAAGCACGTAGCCCATACCCCGCACGGTGTGGATCAGCTTCGGCTCAAAGGGGTCGTCGACCTTTACGCGCAACCTGCGCACGGCAACTTCGATCACGTTCGTGTCGCTGTCGAAGTTCATGTCCCACACCTGCGAAGCGATGAGTGAGCGGGGCAATACTTCACCCTTGCGTCGCAGGAGCAGTTCAAGCAAGGCAAACTCCTTGGCGGTCAGATCGATGCGCTGCCCGCATCGGTTCACCCGGCGGCGAAGCAAATCGAGCTCCAGGTTCGCTGAGCGCAGGGTCTCCGGTTCGTGGTTTCTTCCCCTGCGCAGCAGCGTGCGAACGCGCGCGAGAAACTCGGAAAACGCGAAGGGCTTGACCAGGTAATCGTCGGCGCCGAGCTCAAGACCACGGACCCGATCCTCAACTTGGTCACGGGCAGTCAGGAACAACACGGGGGTCTCACGACTGCTGCGACGCAGTGTTTGCAGGATGCCCCAGCCGTCCAGCCTTGGCAGCATCACGTCGAGCACGACCAGGTCGTAGTCACCGTTAAGGGCGAGGTGGAGCCCATCGAGGCCATCTCTTGCAAGGTCGACGACGAACCCGGCTTCGGTGAGCCCCTGGCGGAGGTAGTCGCCGGTCTTCACTTCGTCTTCGACGATCAGAATTTTCATTGTTTTGCTCCTACGCGCTTCGTGCGGCCTGTGACCGATTTTGCTCCCGGGGTGCTGGATAACGCCCGGGCTTACAGAAATGTAATTTCCGGGTCAGGCCGACGACAGGCAAGCGGGCGCAAGATGCTCTGCGTGGCACAGCGTTCCGTACCGCGACGGAACCCCGCAAACAATGGGAGATCGACCATGAAACTGCGTTTGTACCGTCTCGCCGGGCTCATGCCCGTCGTCGCTCTGGCTGCAGCCCTGCATGGCAGCCCGGTCGTCGCTCAGACGACCGATCCGGCGCAGGCCTGGCCGCCCGCAGCGAGTGTCCCCGCGCTTCAGGAACGTATGAAGTCGATCCGTGCCGAGACCAACCCGGAACGTCGCATGGCCCTGATGGAAGAGCAGGTCAAGGCCCTGGAGGCTGCATCGCAGGGCACCCCCGCTGGTTGCCCGATGATGGGGGGGCAGATGGGGGCTGGTCCGATGATGAAGGGTAGTGGCCCTGGACCCGGGGCTGGACCCATGGGCGGCATGATGATGGATCCCAAGCTCATGCAGGAGCACATGAAGATGATGCAAGAGCACATGGGCATGATGCAGAACATGATGAAGATGCACCCGGCCGCCAAGCCGGCGATGCCCAACTGAGCATTGAGACGCGGAGCGGCGAGTTCGTCGGTCGCTCTGCGTCCGGTTCAACACAAGACCAACAAAGAGACATTCCCCATGCAGAGACGAATCATCCACCTCGGTGGAGGATTGGCCGTCGCCGTGGCGCTCGTGTCGGGCGCGCAGGCCGAGTCCTCCTCGCCATCAAGCCCCGCTGACCCCGCGCTCGGCGCGACCCAGACTGCCCCAGCGAGTGAGCAACCCAAGCCTCAGCCCCTTCCGGTCTATCGCTCGCCCCTGAACGAATATCGGCCCTACCGTGTCGATGAGCCCCTGCGGTCGTGGAAGGATGCCAACGACGAGGCCAGACGCCTGGGCGGGCACATGGGCCACCTCGCGCCGTCGTCGAAAGGGGGCGAGCGATGAGAGGCAGTCTCCCCATATCCTTGCTGGCTGCTACCGTGCTGACCGGGTGTGCCAGCGTTGCGATCGATGAGAACTTCGCCGAGGTTGAGCGCTTTGCGCGCGAGCAGACGGGCAGCGAGGTGCGCTGGCTGCGCTCGGACCCCGAGCGCGAGGCGATGCGCACCGAGGTCGATCGGCTGCTGGCCCAGCCGCTCGCAATTGACGACGCGGTGCGCATCGCGCTGGGCTACAGCCCGGCCTTCCAGTCCCTGCTGGCGGAAGCCGCCGTGGCCTCGGCGGATGCGACCGGTTCCGCTCGCATCGGCAATCCGGTGTTCACCTTCGAGCGGTTGTTTCGCTCGGGCGCCGAGGGGCGCGAACTCGACATCGGCCGTTCGCTCGGCATCTCGCTGTTCGACCTGCTGTTCCTGCCTGCACGGCTGGAGCAGGCCGAGTTCCGCCAGCAGCAGACCCGGCTGCAGTCTTCGATTGCGCTGTTGAGCACCGTCACGGAGGTGCGCCAGGCCTGGGTCGATGCGGTCGCGGCGCGACAGGTCGCGCACTACCGGGAGGAAGTGGCCACGGCCGCTGGTACCGCTGCCGAACTCGCGCGTCGGATGCAGGCCACGGGCAACTTCAGCCGCCTGCAGCGCGCCCGCGAGCAGGCGCTGGCCGCCGAGGAGACGGCCAACCTGATCCGCGCCCGTCAGAACGCCACCGCCGCGCGCGAGGCGCTGATCCAGCGCTTGGGGCTGACCCCGAGCCAGGCGCAGGCGCTACGCCTACCGGATCAGTTGCCGGCCTTGCCCGAGGCGCCGATCGATGAAGCGACCGCCGGCGCGGCGCTGCTCGACAACCGGCTCGATGTGCGCATCGCCCGCACCGACCTCGAGCGTACGGCGAAGAGCCTGGGCCTCACGCAGGTGACCAGCGTGGTCAACGGCCTGCATGTGGCCGGCGTGCGCAACAGCGAGACCGGCGAGTCGTCGCAGCGCGGCTTCGAAGTCGAACTGCCGCTGCCCCTGTTCGACTTCGGCGATGCGGCCCGCGCCGGCAGTGAGGCCCGCTATCTCTCAGCCTTCAACCGCACCCTCGAGGTTGCCAATAACGCCAGCTCCCAGGTCCGCGTGGCCTACGAGGGCTACCGCAGTGCATACGACCTCGCGCGCCACTACCGCAGCGAGGTGGTTCCACTGCGTCAGAACATTACCGAAGAGTCGGTGCTCCAGTACAACGGGATGCTGATCGGCGTGTTCGAGCTGCTTGCCGCTGCGCGGTCCCAATCGGCCAGCGCGGTGCAGGCGATCGAGGCCGAGCGCGACTTTTGGCGCGCCGAGGCGGCGCTCAAGGCCAGCCTGCTCGGCCAGCCGATCGCGCCGCTCAGCCTTCAATCGGGCGCATCGCCGGCAGAAGCCGGCGGTGGCCACTGACATCTCCGGAGACGTTCATGACCACCCGACGCAGCTTTCTCGCCGGGGCGGGCCTCTTGGCCGCCGCCGGAACCGTCAACCGCGCCGCGCTCGCCGCGCTGCCCGAACCCGTGATTCAGACCAGCGCCGCGACGGCCGCGCCGCTGACACCACCCAATGGCCGCCCCTATGATCCGGTCGTCACCTTGAACGGCTGGACCGCGCCCTGGCGCATGCGGAACGGAGTGAAGGAATTCCACCTCGTCGCCGAGCCGGTCGAGCGCGAGATCGCGCCCGGCATGGTGGCGCGGCTGTGGGGCTACAACGGCCAGTCGCCCGGCCCGACGATCGAGGTCGTCGAGGGCGACCGTGTGCGTATCTTCGTCACCAACCGCCTGCCCGAGCACACCACCATCCACTGGCACGGCCAGCGCCTGCCCAACGGCATGGACGGGGTCGGCGGCCTCAACCAGCCGCAGATCCCGCCCGGCAAGACTTTCGTCTATGAGTTCATCGCCCGTCGCCCTGGTACCTTCATGTACCACCCGCACGCCGACGAGATGGTGCAGATGGCGATGGGCATGATGGGTTTCTGGGTCACGCACCCGCGCGAGGCGCACCCGCACATCGCGCGCGTTGACCGCGACTTCTGCTTCCTGCTCAACGCCTACGACATCGAGCCGGGCAGCTACGTGCCCAAGATCAACACCATGCTCGACTTCAACCTGTGGACCTGGAACAGCCGCGCCTTTCCCGGTATCGACTCGCTCAACGTCAGGAAGGGCGACCGCGTGCGGGTGCGCATCGGCAACCTGACCATGACCAACCACCCCATCCACATCCACGGTCACGAGTTCGAGGTCACCGGCACCGACGGCGGGCCGACGCGCCCTGAGTCGCGCTGGCCCGAGGTCACCACCGACGTTGCGGTCGGCCAGATGCGCCAGATCGAGTTCATCGCCGACGAGGAGGGCGATTGGGCGATGCACTGCCACAAGTCGCACCACACCATGAACGCGATGGGGCACGACGTGCCGACCATGATCGGCGTCGACCATCGCGGCCTGGTCGAGGGCATCCAGAAGCTGGTGCCCGATTACATGCTGATGGGCGAGCGCGGCATGGCCGACATGGGCGAGATGGAGATGCCCCTGCCCGACAACACCCTGCCGATGATGACCGGGCAGGGGCCGTTCGGCGCCGTCGAGATGGGCGGCATGTTCACCGTGCTCAAGGTGCGCCGCGAGCAGAAGCGGGGGGACTACCGCGACCCGGGCTGGTTCAGGCATCCCAAGGGGACGGTGGCCTACGAGTGGGCGGGCGCGGCGCTACCCGAACCGGCGCGCAGTGCTGCAGCCGGACCCTCGAGCATGCCGCGCACCGAGCCTGCGCGATCGGTCGAGATGACGGTTCGCAAGCCTGCCGGCCATCAGGGGCATTGAAGTCGATCGCCTCGTAATCAGCCCCCACGACAACACCAACAAGATTCAACCCACAGAGAAGGAGATTCCCATGAAAAGTCGTCGTCGATTTCTGGCCACCAGCCTTGCCGCCGGTGTGCTTGCCGTTCACCGCAGCACGTTCGCCCATGGCAATGCCGAACATGCCGACAAAGCAGCGTCCGATACCCCCAAGGAGCAGCAGCAATGGGGGATTGCGGGGGACGCGAAAGCCGTCTCGCGCGCGATCGCCATCGTGATGACCGATGAGATGCGCTTCGTTCCGGACCGCATCGAGGTGCGTCTGGGCGAGACGATCCGATTCACCCACGAAAATCGAGGCGCGGTGATGCACGAGATGGTGGTCGGTACGCCCAAGACGCTTGCCGAGCACGCGGAGATGATGCAGCGCTTCCCGGAGATGGAACATGACGAACCGTGGATGTCGCATGTCGCGCCAGGTGGGCGCGGAGAAATGATCTGGCACTTCAACCGTGCGGGGGACTTCCAGTTCGCCTGCCTGATTCCCGGCCACTTCCAGGCCGGCATGATCGGCACGATCAAGGTCGGCTGACAGAAATGTAATCCGTGCGTCAGCGTCCCGTTGGTGAGCGCTTCGCATAATCGTGCTCACTCTCGAACTCACACAGAATTTGAACCCTTGGAGAAGCCCATCATGAAAAAGACCCTCATCACCACTGCGCTCCTGGCCTTGCTCGGCGGCGGCGCCCCGCTTGCGTTCGCACAGGCCGATCACGATGCACATCACGGCGGGGCGAGTGCCCCGGCCGAAGCCAACGCCAAGCTGGCCGAGGGCACGGTCAAGAAGATCGACAAGTCGGCTGGCAAGCTGACCATTGCCCATGGCCCCCTGGAGTCGCTCGGCATGCCGGCGATGACCATGGTGTTCCGCGCGTCCGAGCCGGGCATGCTTGATCAGGTCAAGGCGGGCGACAAGATCCGGTTCGCGGTCGAGAAGGTCGGCGGTGCGCTGACCGTGACGTCTCTCGAGCCCGCCCAGTGACGCCTATCCCGCAGGTGCGTCGCGTTCCACTCTGACCGGCCAGCCGTGGGGATGCCCCACTGAGTGGCTGAACGACGAGGCGGGTGGCGAAGGGCCTGCGCATGCACTTGACCGCCTGCCGGAATCGTTTCTCGATGAAATCCCCGTTCGCAGTACCCTCATCTCACCTGCTACGTCCTGCAGCGCTTGCACTGGTGGTCGCGCTCACGCTGGGAAGTGGCAGTGCCTGGACACAGGGTTCGCCCGACACTCCAACGCTCGGCTCGAGCCCCCAGGCGCTGATTGAATATGCGCGCCACAGCAACCCCGGCTTTGCCGCTGCCCGCGCGGAAGCGTCCGCAGCGCAGGAGCGCGTGACGCCCGCCGGTGCGCTGCCCGACCCGACGTTCGAGGTCGAGCTGATGGACGCCACCAACACCATGAGCGGGCGCTCGGCGTCGTTGCTGCCCGGCCAGGTGGGCGAGACCCGCTACCGCATCACCCAGCCGCTACCCGGGTGGGGTAAGCGCGAGCTGGCGGTGAAGGCCGCCGAAGCCCAGGCGACCCAGGCTGATGCGATGCGCGATACCTCCTGGGCTGAGCTCGCGGCAAAGATCGAGACGCTGTGGTTGCGCTACTACGCCGCCGACCGCGAACTCGTCCTCAACCGCGAGGGCTTGACCCTGCTGCAAAGCCTGGAGGCGCTGAGCCTCACCCGTTACGAGCTGGGTCTGCTGCCGCAGCAGGCGGTGCTGCGCATGCAGCGCGAAATCACTGCCCAGCGCCTCGCGCTCGTGGAGGTCGAACAGCGGCGCAAGGGGCTGGCAGCGGGGCTCAACGGCCTGCTCGGCCGGGCGCATGATGCGCCGCTCGCCACACCCGCAGATCCAGCCCCCTTGCCCGAGCAGCTGGAGGCGGGCGCCCTTTTTGAGTCGGCGGCGAGCGCTAATCCGGAAGTGAATGCCGCGACCTACGGCATCGATGTGGCGCGTGCCGAGCGCGAACGAACGTATCAGGAACGCTTGCCGGACTTCGCTGTTGGCGTGCGCAACAACCGTCCTGATGAAGGTAAGTCGTCCTGGGACGTGATGTTCGAGGTGATGATCCCGCTGCAACAGTCCAGCCGTCGCGCCAAGGAGCGCGAAGCCGAATACATGCTGATGGCGGCCGAGGCGCGGCGGGAGGATGCCAAGGCGCGCGCATCCGGCGAACTGGGTATCGCCTGGTCGATGTACGCGCAGGGCCGCGAGACCTTGCGCCTGCTCGAACATACGCTGCTGCCGCAGGCCCAGGCCACCCGGGATGCAAGTCAGGCCGCGCTCAGCAGCGGCAAGGTCGACTTCGACAGCGTGATCGAAGCCGAGCGCCAGCTCATCGACATCCGGACTCAACGCTTGAAGACCGAGCTCGACACGCGCCTGGCGCTGACAGAAATCAAGAAACTGACAGGGGATCTGAAGTGAGCTCAGCCATTCGAATGACGGCGATCGCTGCGGGCGTGGCGATTGCCATAGGTGCGGGGTACTGGATTGCGCACCTGCAAAATGCTGGAAATCCAGTTCCGCTGATCACCGAAAGCCAGGCGCAAAGCGATAGCGCAGCCCCGGCCGACGGCGAACGCAAGATCCTCTACTACCGCAACCCGATGGGCCTGCCCGACACCTCGCCCGTGCCGAAGAAGGATTCGATGGGCATGGACTACATCCCCGTCTATGCCGACGACCAGCCGGACGACAGTGGCGCAGTGGTGGTCAGCCCCGCGCGCATCCAGACCCTGGGGGTGAAGACTGCCGAGGTTGAACTGCGCGCCGTGGATTCGGCGGTGCGCGCGAGCGGCCGGATTGAGCTCGACGAGCGCAGGCAGGTGGTGGTGGCACCGCGCTTCGAGGGCTGGATCGAGCGCCTGCATGTGAATGCGGTCGGCGACCCGGTGAAGAAGGGCCAGCCACTGTTCACCGCCTACAGCCCGGAACTGCAATCCACCGGCGAGGAACTGCGCATTGCCGAGCGCCTGGCCAGCCAGAACGCGGCCCATGATCCGCTGGCGAGCGAATCCGCCCGTCGGCTGGCCGAGGCGACCCGTGCGCGCCTGCGCAACCTGCAGGTGGCCGGCCAGGCCGGCGCGCGCCAGGTGTTCCACGCCCCGGCGAGCGGCGTGGTGCTGGAGAAGGAGGCCATCGAAGGCGGACGCTTCATGCCGGGCGAGGCACTGTTCCGCATCGCAGACCTGTCGAAGGTGTGGATCATCGCCGACGTCTTCGAGCAGGATCTCGCCCGCGTGCAGGTCGGCCAGAGCGCGCAGGTGACGCTCGAGGCCTATCCCGGTCGCGGCTTCGCGGCGCGGGTCGATTACCTCTATCCAACCCTCGACGCCGCCACGCGCAGCACCCGCGTGCGTCTGGAACTGGACAATCCGGAGGGCCTGTTGCGCCCAGGCATGTTCGCCCAGATCGCGCTGGCGGCAGGTGATGCCACCCCGAGGGTCGCCGTGCCGACCTCGGCGATCATCGACGATGGCGAACGGCGGGTCGTGCTGATTGCGCTCGGCGAAGGCCGCTTCAAGCCGCAGCCAGTGAAGCTCGGCCAGCGCGGCCGGGATGTGGTCGAGGTGCTCGACGGCGTGACTGCGGGTGATCGCGTGGTGGTTTCGGCCAACTTCCTGATCGACTCGGAGAGCCAGCTCAAGGCGGCACTCTCCAACCTGGTTGAGCCCGATGCCCGCGATCAGGCTCAAGCGAGCCCGACCCGTTACGAAGCGCAAGGGACGTTCGATGCGCTCGACGCCGAAGGCGGCAGCGTGACGATGACTCATGGCGAGATCCCGGCCCTCCAGTGGCCGGCGATGACCATGGACTTCAAGATTGCCGATCCGGCGCTGGTGAAGAGCATCGCCCCAGGCTCGCCGGTGCGGTTCGTCTTCGAGGCGGGTGAGCCAGGCGAGTACATCATCACAGGCATCGAGCCGGTTGCAGGCACTGCGCCTGCACCGAGCGCCGGCGGTCACGGGGGGCACTGAGATGCATGCCCCTGTGACAGACTCTTCGAACGTCGTGCCAACCGACGCGGCAGCCAGACCGGCAGCACCCGGCCTGCTCGACCGCGTCATCGACTGGTCGGCACGCAACGTCTTCCTCGTCCTGCTGGCCACGCTGTTCCTGATTGGCGGTGGCCTCTACGCGGTCAAGCACACGCCGCTCGACGCGCTGCCCGACCTGTCCGACGTGCAGGTGATCGTCTACACCGATTACCCCGGCCAGGCGCCGCAGGTGGTCGAGGATCAGGTCACCTATCCGCTCACCACCTCCATGCTGGCGGTGCCGCGCGCGAAGGTGGTGCGCGGCTTCTCGATGTTCGGCGCGTCCTACGTGTATGTGATCTTCGAGGACGGCACCGACATCTACTGGGCGCGCTCGCGCGTGCTCGAGTACCTGAGTTCGGCCGCCGGCCGCCTGCCGCAGGGCGTGGCGCCGCAGATCGGGCCGGACGCGACCGGCGTGGGCTGGGTCTACCAATATGCCGTGCTCGGCAAGGACATGAGCCTGGCCGAAACGCGCAGCCTGCAGGACTGGTACGTGCGCTACCAGCTCACCAAGGCGCAGGGCGTGTCGGAAGTCGCCAGCATCGGTGGCTTCGTGCGCGAGTACCAGGTCACCGTCGATCCGCTGCGCCTGGCCGGCTACGGCATCACGCTCGACCAGGTCACGCAAGCCATCCGCGCCTCCAACCGCGACGTCGGCGGCCGCGTGCTGGAACTCGCCGAGAAGGAGTACATGGTGCGCGGGCGCGGCTACCTGCGCAGCGTGGATGACATCTCCGACATCGTGTTGAAGGCCGAGCGCGGCACGCCGGTGCGGGTGGGCGACGTCGCCCGCGTCGAACTGGTGCCGGCCGAGCGGCGCGGCATCGCCGAGTTGAACGGCGAGGGCGAGGTCGCCTCCGGCATCGTCATGGCGCGCTTCGGCCAGAACGCGCTCGACGTGATCGCCAACGTCAAGGCCAAGATCGCCGAGATCACGCCCGGGCTGCCGGCGGGCGCCGAGATCGTGCCGGTCTATGACCGCTCCGAGCTCATCGAGCGCGCGATCGGCAACCTCAAGTGGACGCTCTTCGAGGAGAGTCTGATCGTCGCCGTCGTGTGCGTGGTCTTCCTGCTGCATGTGCGCAGCGCGCTGGTGGCGATCATCACGTTGCCGCTGGGCATCCTGATCGCCTTCATTGCCATGCGCAGCCTCGGGCTGGGCTCGAACATCATGAGCCTGGGCGGCATCGCAATCGCGATCGGCGCGATGGTGGACGCCGGCATCGTGATGATCGAGAACGCGCACAAGCGGTTGGAACACCTGCCGGCGCAGGCCTCGCAGGCGCAGCGCGCCGAGGTCATCCTGAAAGCGTGCAAGGAGGTCGGCCCGGCGCTGTTCTTCTCCCTGCTGATCATCACCGTGTCCTTCCTGCCGGTGTTCGCCCTCGAGGGGCAGGAGGGCCGGCTGTTCGCGCCGTTGGCCTACACCAAGACCTTCGCCATGGCCGGGGCCGCGCTGCTGTCGGTCACCCTGGTGCCGGTGCTGATGCTGCTCTTCGTGCGCGGACGCATCCTGCCCGAGAACAGGAATCCGGTGAATCGCGTGCTCACCTGGCTGTACCGGCCGGTCATCCGCGCGGTGCTGCGCTTCAAGTTCATCACGCTGCTGCTGGCGCTGGCTGCGATGGCGGTGACCCTGGTGCCGGCGCGCCAGATCGGCTCGGAGTTCATGCCGACGCTCAACGAAGGCACGCTGTTCTACATGCCGGCGGCGCTTCCCGGCATGTCGGTGACCGAAGCTGGGCGCCTGCTCGCCACCACCAACCGCATCATCAAGACCTTCCCCGAGGTGGAGTCGGTCTACGGCAAGGCCGGCCGCGCCAACACCGCTACCGACCCGGCGCCGCTGGAGATGTTCGAGACTGTCATCAATCTCAAGCCGCAGGACCAGTGGCGCCCCGGCATGACCACCGACAAGCTCATCGCCGAGATGGACGCCGCGCTCAAGTTTCCCGGCCTGGCCAACTCGTGGACGATGCCGATCAAGGCCCGCATCGACATGCTCAGCACCGGCATCCGCACGCCGGTGGGGGTCAAGGTCTTCGGTAACGATCTGGAGACGCTGGAGAAGGTGGCGCAGGCGGTGGAGGCCGCCGTGCGCAAGGTGCCGGGCGCGAGCAGCGCCTACGCCGAGCGCGTGGCCGGCGGCTACTACGTGGACATCGTGCCGCGCCGCGAACAGCTCGCGCGCTACGGGCTCACCATCGACATGGTGCAGGACGTGATCGCCACTGCGCTCGGCGGCGAGATGGTGACGACCACGGTCGAGGGCCTGGAGCGCTACGGCGTGTCGGTGCGCTACGCACGCGGCCTGCGCGACGACCCGGCGCGGCTCGCCTCGGACGTCTTCGTGCCGACCATGAACGGCCCGATCCCGCTCGGCCAGGTGGCCGAGGTGAAGCTGACGCGCGGTGCGCCCGCCATCCGTACCGAGAACGCGCTGCTTGCGGCCTATGTGTATGTCGACACCCGGGAGTCCGACCTCGGCGCCTTCGTCAAGCGCGCGCAGCAGGCGGTGGCCGAAGAGGTCGAATTCCCGCAGGGCTACTACGCCACCTGGAGCGGCCAGTTCGAGAACATGGAGCGCGCCAAGGAGAAGATGAAGATCGTCGTGCCGGTGACCCTCGCACTGATCTTCGTGCTGCTCTACCTCAACTTCCGGCGGCTTGCCGAGACGCTGATCGTGATGCTGTCGGTGCCCTTCGCGCTGGTGGGCGGGGTGTGGCTGATGTGGTGGCTCGACTACCAGATGAGCGTGGCGGTGGCGGTGGGCTTCATTGCGCTCGCCGGGGTGGCGGCCGAGACCGGAGTGATCATGCTGATCTACCTCGATCAGGCGTGGAAGGAGGTCTGCGACCGCAGGCGGGCCGAAGGCCGCGAGGCCGGCGTCGCCGATCTCTACCAGGCGATCATGGAGGGTGCGGCCGGACGCGTGCGACCGAAGATGATGACGGTGGTGACGATCATGGCCGGCCTGCTGCCGATCATGTGGAGCACCGGCACCGGGAGCGAAGTCATGAGCCGCATCGCTGCACCGATGGTGGGCGGCATGGTGTCCTCGACGGTGCTGACGCTGGCGGTGATTCCGGCGCTGTATGCGCTGGTCAAGCAGTGGGAGTTGCGCCGCAGCGCCAAGACAGCACCCGCGCAGGCGCTGGTCACGGTGTCGAATTTGTAATGCACCGGTCAGCGGCGCGACAGCATCGGGGGCGTAGCCTGTTTCCAAGGCCCCGTTCCCGAGGCTGCCGCTGAACGTGACGAGGAGCATTGCGATGCTTACCTGGATCAAATCCCTCTGGCAATCCTTCAAGAACTGGTGTCGCGAGAACGAGCGGGCCCACCGGGATGCCCCGCTCTCGCCGTGCTGCTCGAAGCCGCCCGCAGCCGTTCACCGTTCGCCGACCCGCAAGGTATGAAGCCATGAACACGAAGCCTGCTCATGATCCTGGACACCCTCGATCTGTCGCCTGGTATCGCTCCCCCGGCGTCATCGCTGGCCTGATGCTGGCGGCGATCGCACTGTTCTTCCTGCTGCGCGAACACTGGGCGCATGTGTCGGGCAACTGGGTGTATCTGATCCTGTTGCTGTGTCCCCTGATGCACTTGTTTGGCCATGGCGGACATCACGGCGGGCACCACAGTAACGACACCGACTCGGAGAAGCGCTGAGATGCCGATGACAGAGGCGTGCCTAGGCCGTGGCGTCGTCATTGCGGCGCTTTCGGGCGTCTTGATTTCGAGCGCAGCGGCGCAAGGCTGGACGATCCCGCAGCCCTCTCCGGGGCTGATGCCCAATCCGGGGCAGGGAAAGGGACTCTACGCACAGCACTGTGCCGCTTGCCATGGGACCGACCTCAAGGGCTCGGACAAGGGGCCGCCCATGCTCCATAAGGTCTACGAACCCAGTCATCACGCCGATATCGCCTTTCAGCTGGCGGTGGCGAACGGTGTGCGCGCCCACCACTGGCAGTTCGGCGACATGGCACCTGTTCCCGGCCTGACGCCGGACGAGGTCGCTCATGTCACGGCATTCATCCGGGGGGAACAGCGCAAGGTCGGCATTCGATAACAACAATCGCCGGGGAGAGGCATCATGACCCACGAGCATTCGCAGGGCGGCCATTCTGGCCACATTCATCGCCACGATCATGCATCACCAGGCCAGGATACCGATCCGGTCTGCGGCATGACCGTCAAGCCCGACTCTCCGTATCGGGTCATTCACGCCGGACACGAATACCGGTTCTGCAGTGCGAAGTGCCAAGGCAAGTTCGAGACCGATCCGGCGCGGTATCTGGCACCGGAGACAAGTCAGCCTTCAACGGAGCCCGCACCGGTGCCCGGCACGGAGTACACCTGCCCGATGCATCCGGAGATCCGCCAGATCGGGCCCGGTACCTGCCCGAAATGCGGCATGACGCTCGAGCCGGTGATGCCGGGTCTTGAAGATGAGGACAATCCCGAGCTCGCCGATTTCCGCCGCCGCTTCTGGTGGACCCTGCCGCTGACGGTGATCGTCACCGCGATCGCCATGTCCGGTGGGTTCTTCGATCCGATGCTGGGTGCGGCGCGCCCCTGGGTCGAGCTGGCCCTGGCGACACCGGTCGTGCTCTGGTCCGGTTGGCCGTTCTTCGTGCGCTGCGCCCAATCGATCGGCAACCGCAGCCCGAACATGTGGACGCTGATTGGACTGGGAGTTGGGGCCGCCTATCTGTACAGCGTCGTCGCCACGTTTGCGCCGGAGGTGTTTCCGGATTCGTTCCGGATGGGCGAACACGTCGCGGTGTACTTCGAAGCAGCAGCGGTGATCATCTCGCTGACGCTGCTCGGCCAGGTGCTGGAGCTCAAGGCGCGCTCGGAGACGGGCGCCGCGATCAAGGCGCTGCTCGGCCTCGCGCCCAAGACCGCGCGGCGCATTCGCGCGGATGGCACCGAAGAGGACATCCCGCTGACCCACGTCCATCCCGGCGACCGGTTGCGCATCCGTCCGGGCGAAAAGGTGCCGGTCGATGGTTCCGTTGCCGAAGGCGAAAGCGCGGTCGATGAATCGATGCTGACCGGCGAGCCGATCCCGGTCACCAAGCGCCCCGGCGACAAGGTGATCGGCGCGACGCTCAACACCAGTGGGGCGCTGGTCATGGTCGCCGAGAAGATCGGCGCACAGACCATGCTGTCGCAGATCGTGCAGATGGTCGCGCAGGCCCAGCGCTCGCGCGCGCCGATGCAACGCCTGGCGGATGTCGTCGCGGGCTGGTTCGTCATCGTCGTCGTGCTCATCGCCCTCACCACGTTCGTGGTGTGGGGGCTCTTCGGACCCCAGCCGAGCTGGGCCTATGGCCTCATCAACGCGGTGGCGGTGCTGATCATCGCCTGCCCCTGCGCACTGGGCCTAGCCACGCCGATGTCGGTGATGGTGGCGACCGGCAAGGCCGCCACCCAGGGCGTGCTGTTTCGCGATGCGGCGGCGATCGAGTCGCTGCGCAAGGTCGACACCCTGATCGTCGACAAGACCGGCACCCTGACCGAAGGACGCCCCGCCTTCCATAGTGTGGTGGCGGCGCCGGGCGGGACGGAGGCCGACGTGCTTCGCATCGCAGCCAGCCTCGATCAGGGTAGCGAGCACCCACTCGCCCAGGCCATCGTGAGCGAGGCTCGCGAGCGCGGTCTCGCGCTCAGCACACCGGACACCTTCGAATCCTCTTCCGGCATCGGCGTGCGCGGCACAGTCGATGGCCAACGTGTGGTTCTGGGGAACACCGCCCTGATGGACGATGAGCGCATCGATTGGCGCGGGCTCGCGGAACGCGCCGAGGCTCTGCGCCTTGAGGGCGCAAGCGTGATGTACCTCGCCGCAGAGGGCGTGCTCGTCGGCCTCATCGCCGTTGCAGATCCGATCAAGGCTTCGACCCCGGAAGCGCTCGATGCGCTGCGGGCGAGCGGGCTCAGGATCATCATGGCCACGGGCGATGGGCTCACCACGGCGCGTGCGGTCGGTGCCCGCCTGGGCATCGACGAGGTCTATGGCGAAGTGAAGCCCGCCGACAAGAATGAGCTCGTCGGCAAACTGCAGGCCGAGGGGCACATCGTCGCCATGGCCGGCGACGGCATCAACGACGCGCCGGCGCTCGCGCGCGCGAATGTGGGTATCGCGATGGGCACGGGGACCGACGTCGCGATGAACAGTGCCCATCTGACTTTGGTCAAGGGTGATCTCCGGGGCATCGCCACCGCACGCAGCATCTCCGTCGCCACCGTGCGCAACATGCACCAGAACCTCGTGTTCGCCTTCCTGTACAACGCAGCGGGTGTGCCGATCGCAGCCGGGGTGCTCTATCCAGCGTTCGGGCTGCTTCTTTCACCGCTGATTGCCGCCCTGGCGATGAGCTTCAGTTCGGCGTCCGTGGTCGGCAACGCGTTGCGCCTCGGACGGAAAAGGATCTGATCGACCTCAATCCGCCCGCACGGAAAGCTGGGCAGACGAACTGCGTGACGGGTACTTCGTTCGTTGGGAGGCATGCCGGCGTCAGCGTGTCGATGTTTGCGCACAAGGAGCTGTCTCATGAAAGCCGAGACGGAAGCCGAGCCCCGTCCATCCGGTCGGGCTGAATCGAACTTAAGGGTTCGCCGCGTATTTCCGGTCTTCGTCGTACTGGCGGCCGTTCTCCTTATCGCCGAGCACCGGCTCCATGTGCTCGGCTACCTACCGTGGCTCATCTTGCTTGCGTGCCCCCTGATGCACGTCTTCATGCATCACGGTCACGGCCACAAGGGAAAACACACGCCGACTGAAGACCAAGGTAACCATGATGCGTAATGCCACGGGAGATCGAGATGAATGAGACGTCGAGTTACGGCTTGTGGTCACTGGTCATCATCAACTCGCTGTTCTTCATCGCCTTCGCCTTCAGCTTCACGCGTCCCCGCACAAGCCGGGACTGGCGATCCTTGGGCGCTTACTCGGCCTTCATCCTGGCGCTCTTCACCGAGATGTACGGCTTTCCGTTGACGATCTACCTGCTCTCGGGGTGGCTGTCTTCGAAATTTCCGGGAATCGATTTTTTTGCCCACGACTCAGGGCACCTCTTGGAGGTCATGTTCGGATGGAGCAGTAACCCGCACTTCGGCCCGTTTCACCTCTTGAGCACCTTGTTCATCGTCGGTGGCTTCTGGCTCCTGGCAAAGGCCTGGCCCGTACTCCTCGAGGCTCAGCGCACCCGCCGCGTCGCCGACAGCGGCCCCTACGCCCGCATTCGACACCCGCAATACGTCGCGTTCGTTCTGGTCATGTTCGGCTTCTTGCTGCAGTGGCCGACCTTGATCACGCTGATCATGTTCCCGGTTCTGTTGATCGTGTACGCCAGGCTTGCCCGCCGGGAAGAGCTCGACGCGATCGAGGCGTTCGGGGACGCCTATCGCTCATACCGCGAGCGCACGCCGGCGTTCATTCCTCGCCTGCGGTAGTTCGATGGACCGTTTGGTGCCGAGCGCAGCTTGCGAAGTAGAGGGAGATGCCGCCGCGCAGATTGCTCATTGTCTGCAAGCAAGGCGCCTTTGAGCTTGGGGCTCCACGCATGCGTGCAGGGCAGAGTGAGTTTGATCAATCACACCCGCCGATCCTGAGAAAGGTAGACAGAAAAAGCCCCCGGGATCGACACCGGGGGCAAGTTCATCCTGAAACGCGCGAATCAGTTACGGGTGTCGTGGCGAAGGATGCTGTCGAGACGCATGACCTCGTCGCCGTGCATCATGATCTTCTGTCCATCCTTGGTCTCCATCACTTCGCCGTGTTTCATCCTCACCGCACGGCCCATCTTGTCCTCCATGCCCATTTTCCCATCCTTGAAGATGTGGACCGTCGAGCCATCCTTCATGGGGATGGACTTTTCGACCCGCTCGACATCGACCGCGAAGGCCGATGTGGTGGCAATCCCAAGTGCCGCGACCATCAGTGCTTTCTTCAACATGCTCGTCTCCTTGAATCAACTACAAATAATTGCTGAACATTGCATCAGGCCTCTTCCATAGAAGATTGCCCGATGCCTTACCCGCCTTGGTTCCTGGGGAAGCTTGGTGCTATCAGGAGCCGCTGCGGTAAAGGGGGCTTTCTTCGAGATAGACAGTCACCTTGTCGCCCCCTTGGACCACCTTCGAAAGCGGAAAGCTGTTTGTGCCGAGGGTGTCGAAGGTCCAGTTGACCGTCTTGTCACCGACCTTCAGGGCAACCGTCTCGAGCCGCGTGACGTTGATGTAGCGCGTGTCCGCATTGACGATCACGGTGCGGGAGGGCGTGGCGTTGCTCGCGTAGCCATATGTGGCCAGCTCTCGCTCAGTCGGGCTCGAAGCGCGTGCCTGGACATGCTCGAGCCAGTGCAGCGCACCGCCCTCGGAATAGTCTTCGTGTGCGAACGCAGCGGAAGATCCAAGGGTGCTGATGGCCGAGACGGCGAGAACGGCGATGATCGACTTTTTCATGATGGGCTCCTTGTCCAGATTGGCTGCTCATGCTTGAGCAACCATGGACTCGATCATAGGAGCCAGCGACTGACAGGGCAGTGACCCTGCAATTACGTTTAAGTCATAAGAATGAAAGGGTACGGTCAGGGTTGGCGGGCCGGGTTTCGTCAGTCCAAGGCCTTGACCGAACGGCAGACGCGTGAACGAAGCACCAATTTCACGTCCCCCAACATGTCATGCGAGGTGACGGCTTCACTCGGTTACTTGCCGTTCGCACCACGAAGAGCCCGACGGCTGGATTGGGTCGGCTGCACTCGATGGCGTCCGGCAGCTTTCGGGATGCGAAACTTGAGCGGCCGGTTTCCGGCGCCGAACTAAGAAGGTTGCTCGTCGCGTCCCGACCCACAAGAGACACTCATGGCGTAGCTGGTCCTGTGGCAGGTCTCTGCGTGAAGCAGGCAGCCCAACGCACATAGGCCACGGGCCGCTACTGGCCGTTATGAACAGCGTAAGCGGTAACCGAGCGGCGTTCTTGCCTACTTCGAGCGCGGGTGGAGATCGGATCGAAGCGGATTGGCCGCGAAG
>NZ_AMXB01000036.1:0-49283 GCF_000310125.2 Thauera sp. 27 | reverse complement strand
GGACGGCCTGGCGCTGCTGCAGCGCATGAACCGCGAGTGGCCCTTCTTCCAGACCCTGCTGTCGAACATGGACATGGTGCTGGCCAAGACCGACCTCGCGATCGCCAGCCGCTACGCCGAGCTGGTCAAGGACGCCGCGCTGCGCGAGGCGATCTTCGGGCGCATCCGCGCCGAGCACCAGGCCACCGTCGAGGCGGTGCTCAAGATCACCGGCCAGGCCGCGCTGCTCGACGGCAACCCGCTGCTCAAGCGCTCGATCCGCAATCGCTTCCCCTACCTGGACCCGCTCAACCACGTCCAGGTCGAGCTGCTGCGCCGCCACCGCGAAGCCGCCGCCGCTGCCGGCAGCGACGAGCGCACCCGCAACGGCATCCATATCTCGATCAACGGCATCGCGGCGGGCTTGCGCAACAGCGGCTAGGGCACAGCACAGGACGCGCGCCTACACACCAAGCGCCTGGCGGACCGCAGGCCACTGCCTGCGGCTGACCGCCAGGCGCTCGTCCACGCCCTTGAGCAGTACCGCCCAGTGGGCCTCGCCGTCCTGCTCACCGGCGCGCTCGACACCGAGCACCGCCGCACGCGCCACCAGGCAGTTGCGGTGCAGGCGCAGGAAGCGCTGGGGAAACTCCTCCTCGAGCTGGACCAGCGATTCGTCGAGCACGTAGTCGCGCTCTGCCGTGCGCGCTGTGACGTACTTGAGCTCGGCACGCAGGTAAAGCACATCGGCCACCGGCAGCAACAGGATGCGCCCACGCTCGCTGACGCTGAAGTGACGCCGCTCGCCCGGCGCCAGGCCGGCCAGCGTGGCGTCGGCGACACGCGCGGGCGGGCGCAGCTTGCCCAGCGCAGCAGCCAGGCGCTCGGCGCGCACGGGCTTGAGCAGGTAATCGACCGCCGCAAGGTCGAAGGCCTGAACCGCATACTGGTCGTAAGCAGTCACGAAGATAACCGCCGGCGGCTTGTCGAGGCGGCCCAGGTGGCGGGCAAGCTCCACCCCATCCATCACCGGCATGCGGATGTCGGCGAGGACGACGTCGGCCGGCTCGGCCTCCAGGATGCGCAAGGCCTCCACGCCATTGGCCGCCATGCCCACGACCCGGCTCGGCTGCCCCGCACCGATGTCGCCGAGCAGGTCGCGCAGGCGGCTGCGTGCAGGCGCTTCGTCATCGACAATCAGGACCCGCAGTGCGGGCGCTGCTCCGCCCCCCTCAGGCTTCATCGTTCCATGCTCCCAAAGCACCCCCGGTACGGTAAGGCAGTCGGATGCGCACACGGTATCGCCTGCCATCGTCGTTGATCTCAAGCCCGGCCTCGAGGTCATAGAACAGCATCAGGCGCTCACGAATGTTGTCGAGTGCCATGCGATTGCCGGCATGGTGGCCACCTGCATCGCACACCGGGTTGTCGACCTCGAGCCTCAGCTCCTTGCCGTGGCGCGCCAGACGCACGACCACCTCACCGGCCTGGGCAGCGGGCTCGATGCCGTGATAAACCGCGTTCTCCAGCAGCGGCTGCAACAGCAGCGGCGGGACTCGCGCTTCGAGCAAGGCCTCGCGCCCGCCCTCACCTTCGCCAAGCTCCCAGCGCACATGCAGGCGCTCGCCCAGACGCAGGCGCTCGAGGTCGATATAGCGCTCGCACAGCGCCAGTTCGTCGCGCAGCGGCACCTGCTCGCGGTTGTCCTGCATCAGCGCGCGAAACAGGTCTGCAAGCTCTTCGAGGGCGCGCTCGGCCCGACGGGGATCGGTCCGGATGACACCAAGCACACCGTTGAGGCTGTTGAAGAAGAAATGTGGCCGGATGCGCGCGGTAAGCGCAAGCAGACGCGCCTCGGCAAGTGCGGGCGTATAGCGGCAGCGCACATAGTCGAGGTAAAGCAGGCACAGCATGGCGGCCAGTGCCGCCCACACCGCGCTGCGCGCGCCCTCGGCGACCACATCGCCGCCGACCAGCGCCACACCCGCAAGCGCCGCAGCAACAGCCAGGCCGACAACGGCAAACCACGCGCGACGCGCACCAGCGCGCAGCAATGCAGGTGCCACGCCATAGAGCAGCAGCACGGTGAGCAACAGCGGCAGCGCCACCTGCCCGGCCATCAAGACCAGCGCTGCCGGCAGCTCGGCGGGCTCATCGACACGCACGCCAACGGTGAGAACGACGAACAGGCTCACCAGCACAAGCACGCGCAGGATGACGCCCAGATTGCGGAAATCCGGCAGGCGGGGCGGGCCAAGCCCGGCTGGCTTTTGCTTTATAATTTCCATCGTTCCCGAGCGCCGTGACCACGGCCTCACATCCACGCGCAGGGCCGGCTTCAATACGCCGGCCGATTCATTTCATCGGCACCATTATGACAGACACCACGACGCCGGCAGCCAGCGGCAACGAACCCGCCAAGGCCTGGTCCGGCCGCTTCACGGAGCCCGTCTCAGAACTCGTCAAGCGCTACACCGCCAGCGTGTTCTTCGACCAGCGCATGGCGACGCAGGACATCCGCGGCTCGCTCGCGCACGCCAGGATGCTCGCCCGCCAGGGCATCATCGGCGCCCAGGATCTCGCCGATATCGAGCGCGGAATGGCGCAGATCAAGGACGAGATCGAGCGTGGCGAATTCACCTGGAACCTCGACGACGAGGACGTGCACCTCAACATCGAGAAACGCCTTACCGCGCTCGTGGGCGACGCCGGCAAGCGCCTGCACACCGGCCGCAGCCGCAACGACCAGGTCGCCACCGACATCCGCCTGTGGCTGCGCGACGCGATCGACCAGATCCTGGCGCTGATCGCCGAGTTCCAGAAGAACCTGCTCGATGTCGCCGAGGCCAACGCCGACACACCGATGCCCGGCTTCACCCACCTGCAGGTGGCGCAGCCGGTTACCTTCGGCCACCACCTGATGGCGTATTACGAGATGAGCCGGCGCGACGCCGAGCGCTTTGCCGACTGCCGCAAGCGTACCAACCGCCTGCCGCTGGGCTCGGCCGCGCTCGCCGGCACCAGCTACCCGATCGACCGCGAGTTCGTGGCCGCGGAGCTGGGTTTCGACGAGGTCTGCTACAACTCGCTCGACGCCGTCAGCGACCGCGACTTCGCCATCGAGTTCTGCGCCGCATCGGCGTTGCTGATGACCCACCTGTCGCGCCTGTCCGAGGAGCTGATCCTGTGGATGAGCCCCCGCGTGGGCTTCATCGACCTCGCCGACCGCTTCTGCACCGGCAGTTCGATCATGCCGCAGAAGAAGAACCCCGACGTGCCCGAGCTCGTGCGCGGCAAGACCGGCCGCGTCAACGGCAGCCTGATCGCCTTGCTCACCCTGATGAAGGGCCAGCCCCTGGCTTACAACAAGGACAACCAGGAAGACAAGGAGCCGCTGTTCGACACCGCCGACACCGTCATCGACACCCTGCGCATCTATGCCGACATGATCACCGGCATCAAGGTCAAGGCCGACGCCATGCGCGGCGCGCTCTGCCAGGGCTATGCCACCGCCACCGACCTCGCCGACTACCTGGTCAAGAAGGGCCTGCCCTTCCGCGATGCGCACGAGGCCGTGGCGCTGGCGGTGCGCGCAGCCGACGTCAAGGGCTGCGACCTGCCGCAGTTCTCGCTCGATGAGCTGCGCATTGCCATGGCGCACGTGCCGGGCGCAGCCGAGCGCCTCGGCGAGGACGTGTTCGGCGTGCTCACGGTCGAGGGCTCGCTGGCCTCGCGCAAGCACATTGGCGGCACCGCGCCGGAGCAGGTTCGCGCCGCCGTTGCACGCGCGCGCAACCGGCTTGGCTGAGTTCGGCGCAACTCGATGACGGCACGTAAGGGCGCTGCGGCGCGGCGACGATGAACACGGCAACGGCTGAGTTCATCGGCAAGTACGAACTTCGCCGCCTCATCGGCCGCGGCGCCACCAGCAGCGTCCACCTGGCCTGGGATCCGTTCCGCCAGACCGAGGTCGCCATCAAGCGCCTGCGTCGCGAGATCGTGAGCGACCCGCAGCGTGGCCGCCTGCTGCGCCAGCTGTTTCTCAACGAAGCCACCTTCGCAGGCAAGCTCAAGCACCCCCACATCGTCCGCATCCATGACGCCATGGTGGGCGACGACAGCGCCTGGCTGGTGATGGACTACATACCCGGCGGCACACTCGACGCCATCGCCACCCCAGGGACGCTCGCCCCCTTCGAGCGCGTCATAGAGCTCGTCTTCAAGGCCACGCGCGCACTCGACTACGCCTTTCACCAGGGCATCACCCATCGCGACATCAAGCCGGCCAACATCCTGCTGATGGAACCGGAGGGCACCGACATCCGCATCTCGGACTTCGGCGCCGCGCTGCACACGGCACGCGAGACCACCCAGATCTCCGGCGTCGGCTCGCCTGCCTACATGTCACCACAGCAGGTGCGCGAGGTGCCGCTGGACCACCGCACCGACATCTACTCGCTCGGCGTGGTGATGTTCCAGTTGCTCACTGGTCGCCTGCCCTTCGAGCACGACAACAACTACAGCCTGCTCTACAGCATCGCCAACGATACGCCGCCACTCCCCTCGGAGCTGCGCCCCGAGGTACCCGAAGCCCTCGATGCGATCGTGCGTCGCGCCACCGAGAAGGACATCGAGCGCCGCTACCAGGACTGGGCCGAGTTCTCGCACGACCTCGCGCTCGCATTCCGCAACCATGGCGTTCACCTGGCCGCAAACAGCGTCCCCGATGCAGAGAAGTTCGAGGCCCTGCGCGCGATCCACTTCTTCCGCCGCTTCTCGGATGCCGAACTGTGGGAGGTCATCGGCCTGTCGCGCTTCAGTCGCGCCCATAGCGGCACGGTGATCTTCAAGGAAGGGGAGCGCGGCGACGCCGTTTGTTTCGTGCTCGAAGGCGAGGCGCATGTGCGCAAGCACGGGCACCTGCTCAACGTGTTGAGCACCGGCGAGTGCTTCGGCGAGGTGGCGGTGTTCTCGGCGGCTGCCGGCATACGCTCGGCCTCGGTCGAAGCGACCACCGACACGGCGCTCATCACCATACGCGCAGCGGCCCTGCAACGCGCCAGCGACACCTGCCGCATGCATTTCTACCAGGGCTTCCTCGAGGTCCTCGCCACCCGCCTGTCCCAGGCCAGCGCACGCATCGCGAACCCATGAGCACACCGCCCCACCCCGCCCTGCCCGACATCGAACACGCAATCCGCAGCGCGACCGGCAGTGCCTTCCACATCGCCGAACTGACACCAGCCAGAGGCGGCAGCACCCACCAGGCGATGACCGTCTGCGGCACCGACGGCAGCCGCCACTTCGTCAAGGTCGGGCCCCGCGCCTGTGCAGCGATGTTCGCCGCCGAATCAGACGGCCTCGCCGCGATCGCAGCCAGCGCAACGTTCCGCACGCCTGCCGTCATTGCCCGTGGCGAGTCCGCCGAGCACGCCTTCGTCGTCCTCGAGCACCTCGACCTGCTGGCTGTGAGCTCTGCGGCCGACGGCGTCCGCTATGCCGAAGCGCTGGCTGCCCTCCATCACACGACGGGCGACAGCTTCGGCTGGCGATGCGACAACTTCCTCGGCCGCAGCGCCCAGCGCAACACGCCAAATGCGAACTGGGCCCAGTTCTTCATCGAACAGCGCCTGCGCCCCCAGTTCGCCCTTGCGCGCGAGCGCGGCTTCGTCGGCGAGCTGCAGAAGCAGGGAGAACGCCTGCTCCCACGCGTGCCCGCACTCTTCCTCGACTACCGTCCACGCGAGAGCCTCGTCCACGGCGACCTCTGGCACGGCAACGCAGCCCTGCTCGCAGACGGCACGCCGGTTGCGTACGACCCCGCGGTGCACTTCGGCGACCGCGAGTCGGATATCGCCATGAGCGAGCTTTTCGGCGGCTTCCCGTCGAGCTTCTATGCGCGCTACCGCCAGGCTTGGCCGCTGCACGAGGACTACGAGCAGCGCAAGCTGCTGTACAGCCTGTATCACATGCTCAACCACCTCAACCTCTTCGGGCGCGGCTACCTGGGCGAAGCGCTGAGGCTTGCGACCAAGCTCAACCAGGAACTGTCGCTGCGCCGGGATTGAGGACAGGCGTCAAAGTGCGCCGCGCATCACGCCTCGCTGCGAAAGGCCTTGTTGAGCAGATGAACTGCCAGCAATCCTGGCGGCATGCGCAGCCAGTGGCTGCGCACGAAGGCCATCCAGCGCGCAAATCGGACGGACGATGTGGCGCACGAGGGGTGATCGGGCAGAAGCGCGCGGCGCAGCATCCAGTCACGAAGCGCGCCGACGCCGCGCGACGACCGCGCTCGAACGACTTGTGCCAGCTCGACCTCAGGCACAGCGGTATGGAACACCCGCGCACAATGCTGAAGCGCATCGTTCAGCGGCTGCTCCAGCCCAGTCTCGCAAGCCCTGCGCCGCAGGACCGTCCAGAACGCCGGCACATCGCCAAAATGCGTCAGCAGACGATGCAGGTCGTAGAGGTCGCGCAAGCCCTTGTGGAACTCATTGAAGAACAAGTGCGCGGCCGAGTGCAGGACCATGTCTTCCGGCGCCAGCACCCTGAACATGCCCAGCCTGTCGGACTCCAGACCGTTCAGGGGCTGCGCGCGCTCGAGCAGCACGTTTGCGTCAGGCACGACACCGGAGGTCGGCGGTACGATCGTGTGGTGCACGTCGAGCACAGTGCCGCGTGATTTGTGTTCAAGCGGCGGAATCTCATGCATCCAGCGCCTGTAGTAGCGCTGGTCATAATCGTTGACGATCTGCGGAATCCAGCCCGCATCAAGCAAGGCGTACTCGACCGTGGTGATCGCGGCATGCGGCACCATGATATCAACGTCATTGAATACGCGGCCTTCCGCCGCCGGATAGTCCGCGAGGGCGTAAGCGGCTCCCTTCAGCAGCACCACAGGAACATCAAGCTTGCGCAGGGCACGCGCGATGTGAAGCACCTCCCAGCGCACGGCCTCGCGATGGCGCATGGACAGTTGCCAGGCTAGATCAAGGTGGCGGCGCGCCGCCTGAGGCGCAAAATGGAGCGCGGCGGCACACGAAAGGCGCGCATGCAACTGACCGAGCATTTCGGCATTTCTGGCCTGTCCGATCAGAACCGACCACGCCGCCGCATCCAGGCCGGCCACCCGCCCGGGCTCGGCAAGCACAGCGGCAATCAGGCTCGTGTCGAGCACGCCGCCCCCGCTCATGAGCGATCCGCCGCGGTAAGGCGGTCGATCTCGGGGAGTATCTGCGTCAGACTGCCATAGCCAGCGCGAAAGGTCTCGCTACGCTCGATCAAGCCGGCCAATGCGTCGAAGGCAGAGGCGCCAAGGAAGCCATAGTTGAAGGCGTGGCGCACCATCTCCATGAAAGCGTGCGCCTTGCCGACCGGCTCGACGCTGAGCTGACCGCCGCGCGTGAAGCGAGGAAAAACCAACCAAGCCGGCAGCGCCATCTCCGCTCTGCGCGCCACACTATCGGCAGGCGGGCGCATATGCGCGACGGCGCCCTTGGTCGTATCGGCACATACTGCGCTGAGCTCGACCTCGTCGCCAAGACCGCGCACGACCTCGATAGATTCATTCTTGAGGCTGATCGGTCGCGCCACCGGCCGCACACGCCCGGACGACAACTCGAGCAAGGCCAACTCGTCCGACAGCAGGCGCCAGCCCGCATGAACGAGGCCTGCACACAAGGTGCTCTTGCCCGATCCCGGATCAGCAGACAACAGAAGGGCGCGCCCGTCACGCTCGAGAACAGCGGCATGCAGGACGAGATGGTCGTGAGCGTGGGTGGAGATCACCCAGTTGAGCCCCCACTCGAGCATCGGAAAAGCCTGATGACGGGGCAGAGGCTTGAAAGGCGCACGACCATCGCAGTAGAAGCCGACCTGCGGCCGCAGGAAACGCCGAGCCAGGCCTGGCGGACGGACTTCGACCTCGAAATCGACAAAGCCCCCCTCTGGCATAAGGGGGAAGTCTCGATAGAGACGCTGCAAGCCCTCGACGATCTCTGCGCTTCGCGTACGCAATCGGACCACGAAAGGGCCACATGGCAACAATAGCCCGGCGCCCGCCAGCCTTTGCTGCAATTCAACCCGGGAAAGCGCTCCGAGCGTCAATCCCGGCCCCGGAGCGCCGCAAGTCGCAACAATGCGTCCGCCAGCGCGGACTCAGCCTCGCCACCAACCGCTGCCGCGGACCAACCCTCGGCACTCGCGGCGTCAAGCAGAAGCGCCTCCGCTGCACCAGGCAACATTACGGTCTCGGCACTGCGTGGCGAAAACAGCACCACACCGTCAGCCCAGGCACGCCAGCGCACTTCCGGGTTCAGAAAAAAGGCGGTCATCTACACCTACGGAAAACTGATCGCCGAGGCGGCTCGCCCGCAGCGCTGGCCCAGCCTTGCAGGCCGGCCTACAACTCACGCTCAATACCTCGGCTCCCAGTCCTCTGCGCCCTTCGTGACTCCGTTGAAGCACCACAACGCGCCGGACTTCTCATACACATCCAGATGGCTCTTGAGCGCATTGAGCGCGCTGCAAGGACTGGGACTCGACAACGCAGTCTGCAGTGCAGCGATCACCGCGCCCGGGGTCTGGTAGCCTGGCGCAGGATAGCGATCACCATAGAAGGACGCATTCAGCAAGCCTGCGATCACATGGAACAGACTGGCCGAGAGCGAAGTACAACCCTTGAGCTTGCTCATCGCAAGTTCGGAGTCCCCGACCTTGTTGCTGCCAGGCCCCAGATCGATCAGCTTGCGGTTGGAGGTTGACTTGAAAAGCATGACCCCGAACACCGAGTTGAAGGTCTTGTAGGGACCATAGTGCGCGGGAATGATGTCGGTATCGCCCCACTTGATGATCCCGTGCGGGCTACGCCACCAGAACCCAGGACTGCAGCCGCATGACGACACCTCGCCATGCCGAGACATTGCCGCCGACACCGACTCTGAGCCACACTGGCCGAAGCCGGTACCGAGCGCCGAGCGGGAACTCAGCGACATCAGCACACCCGCGCCGGCAAGACCGGCCGTAGTCAGCTTGCGTCGCTTGGGATCGGACACGGATTCGACCTGGCCGGAGGCTTCCGCACCAGGATCTGAGGGTTTGTTCGGCGTATTCATCAAGTATCTCCGTCAGCGCACCGCACCGTATCACAGCTCGCCAGTCGCGAGCGTGAACAACGGCACGGATTCGAATGCTGTCATTCCTGCGCTTTTCGAAAGACGTAAAGCAAAATTCACGCCCATCCCTGCAAACAACTGAACAACAAGAACAAATTACCCTGCTGTTGCTACGCCCTGCGACCAGAGCAACGAGAGTGTCAAAAAAACCGACACTACGAGCAACGCCATGCCTCGACGACTCAGGCGGCGTCGGACACACCTGCATCCTTGAGCATCTGCTGCAGCTCGCCGCTCTCGTACATCTCGCGCATGATGTCGCTGCCGCCGACGAACTCGCCCTTGATGTAAAGCTGCGGGATGGTGGGCCAGTTGGAGAACTCCTTGATGCCCTGGCGGATCTCGGCGTCGGCGAGCACGTTGACCGCCAGCACCTCGCGCACGCCACAGGCCTTCAGGATCTGCACCGCGGTGGACGAAAAGCCGCACTGCGGGAACTGGGGCGAACCCTTCATGTAAAGCACCACGTCGTTGGTGGCGACCTGTTCGCGGATGACGTCCTGGATGTCCATGGAAAAACCTGCAAAAGTTGAGTTAAACAGTCGGAAATTCTAGGGATGGCCCCGGAAGGCGTCAAGCCGGACGCACAAAGCCGGTCGCAGACGCACCCGGTGCTCAGCCCCTGCCCAGCCAGCGCCCACCGGAGACGCGCTCGATTCCGGCCAGATCCCTCCAGGACGCAATCTGCGCGAAGCCCGCATCCGCCAGCAAGCCCCGCGCTGCGGAAGCCTGGTCATAGCCGTGCTCGAGGAAGAGCCAGCCGCCCGGCACGAGACGCGCTGGCGCCCCGGCGACGATCTCGGCAAGATCGTCCAGCCCTTGCGGGCCGGCAGCCAGCGCGCTGCGCGGCTCGAAGCGCACGTCGCCCTGCTCGAGATGCGGATCGGCCGCGGCAATGTAGGGCGGATTGGAGACGATGAGCTCGAAGCGCTCGTCCCCCAGCGCACCGAACCAATCGCTCTGCACGAAGGACACGCTGGCGCCGAGGCGGGCGGCATTGGCCATCGCTACCCACAAGGCTTCGCGCGAACGGTCGAGGGCAACGACATCCGCCCCGTCGAGCTCGAGCGCGAGCGTGACGGCCAGCGCACCGCTACCCGTACCCATGTCAAGTACGCGCGCGCCGCGCTGTCCGGCGAAGTGCGCCAGCGCCAGCTCGACCAACAATTCGGTGTCCGGACGCGGGATCAGCACCGCGGGCGTGACCAGGAACTCGCGACCGTAGAACTCGCGACTGCCTGTCAGGTAGGCCACCGGCTCGCCCGCGCAGCGGCGCTCGACGAGCGCACGGTACTCCGCCCAATCGGCAGCCTCGAGACGCTGCTCCGGCCAAGCCACCAGGCGCGCTGCAGGGCATTGCAGCACATGGCGCAGCAGCACTCGCGCATCGAGCATATCGATGCGCGCGCGCGCCCAGGCGAGCGCACCAGCGATATCGACACCGGCCACCGGCACCCCCGAACGCTCCTCGCCCATCAGTCGTCCGCCAGCGCTGCGAGCAGCGCCGCCTGGTGCTCCAGCGTCAGCGCAGCGACGATCTCGTCGAGTTCGCCCTGCATCACCGCATCGAGCTTGTAGAGGGTGAGGTTGATGCGATGATCGGTGACACGCCCCTGAGGAAAATTGTAGGTGCGGATGCGTTCAGAGCGGTCGCCACTTCCGACCAGGCTCTTGCGCTGCGCAGCCTCGGCGCTCTGCTGCGCACGCACCTTGGCGTCATACAGACGCGCCGCCAGCACAGCCATCGCCTGCGCCTTGTTGCGGTGCTGCGAACGGTCGTCCTGGCACTCGACGACGATCCCGGTCGGCAGATGGGTGATACGCACCGCCGAATCGGTCTTGTTGATATGCTGGCCGCCCGCGCCAGAGGCACGGAAGGTGTCGATGCGCAGGTCTGCAGGATTGATGTCGACGGCCTCGACCTCATCCGCCTCGGGCAGCACCGCCACCGTGCACGCCGAGGTGTGAATCCGCCCCTGCGTCTCGGTGACCGGGATGCGTTGCACGCGATGACCGCCGGATTCAAACTTGAGTCTGGAATACGCCCCCGCGCCGACCACGCGCGCGATGACCTCCTTGTAACCCCCCAAGTCGGACTCGCTCGCCGACACGATCTCCACTCTCCAGCGCTGGCGCTCTGCGTAGCGTGTGTACATGCGCAGCAGGTCGCCAGCGAACAAGGCGGCCTCATCGCCACCCGTGCCTGCACGGATCTCGAGGAAGAGGTTGCGCTCGTCGTTGGGGTCGCGCGGCAGCAAGGCGCGCTGCAACTCGCCATCGAGTTCGCCGATGCGCGCCAGCCCGGCCTCCAACTCCAGCTCGCCAAGCTCGCGCATCTCGGGCTCGGCGATCAGCTCGCGCGCGGTGGCGCAGTCCGCTTCAGCCTGAAGGTAGTCGCGATACAGCGCAACCACCGGCTCGATCTCTGCACGCTCGCGCGAAAGCTCGCGAAAGACGTTCATGTCACGCGCAGCATCTTCTGCCGCGAGCGCACGGTCGAGCTCCTCGAGCCGGCTGGCAAGGTGTTCGAGTTTGTCGCGGATGCTCTGCTTCATCGTGATGAGCGGCATGCGCCTGCACCGCCCCTGCGGGCGGCCCGGCGTATGCCGATGGGCCTAGTGTTGATCGCGATGGAGGTCGCGGGGCAGGCTGAAAAGATCGCGCACGACGCGGCCGGCTTCGGCCTTGTGCTCGCCTTCAGCCTGGTTGAGGAAACGGGTGGGCCCGTGCATGAGCTTGTTGGTCAGACCCTGCGACAGCGCATCGAGCACCTTGTGTGGATCCTCACCCTTGGCAAGCAGGCGCATGGCACGTTCGAGCTCGCTGCGACGCAAGGACTCCGCATGGTCGCGCAGCGCGCGGATCACCGGCACCGCGTCACGATTGGCCATCCAGCTGAGGAAACCGTCGACACGCGTATCGATGATCTGCTCGGCCTCGATCACCGCCTGCTGGCGCGACTCCATCCCGGCCTCGACGACCTGGGCGAGGTCGTCGACGGTGTACAGGAAGATGTCATCGAGCCCGGCAATCTCGGGCTCGATGTCGCGCGGCACGGCGAGATCGACCATCACCATCGGGCGGTGGCGGCGCGCCTTGACCGCGCGCTCGACCATGCCCAGGCCGACGATCGGCAAGGGCGCGGCCGTACAGGACACGACCACGTCGAAGCGCGGCAGCGCGTCGGCAATCTGCTCGATGCGCATGGTCTGGGCACCAAAGCGCGAAGCCAGCGCACGCGCGCGCTCCTCGGTGCGATTGGCCACGGTCATGGACTTGGGCTTTGCCCCGCCGAAATGCGCAGCGCAGAGCTCGATCATCTCGCCTGCGCCGATGAACAGCACATGCTGGTCGGACACCCGCTCGAAGATGCGCTCGGTCAGGTGCACGGCGGCGGCGGCCATCGACACCGTGTTGGCCCCAATCGCGGTGGTCGAGCGCACCTCCTTGGCCACCGCAAAAGTGTTCTGGAACAGCTTGTGCAGCAGCACGCCCATGGTGCCCGCCTCTTCGGCGTGGCGCGCGGCATCCTTGACCTGTCCGAGGATCTGCGGCTCGCCGATGACCATGGAATCGAGCCCGCTGGCGACGCGAAAGACGTGGCGAATGGCGTCGCGCTGCGGGTAGGAATACAGGTAGGGCGACACTTCCGGCAAGGGCACGCTGTGAAAGCGCGCCAGCCAGTCGGCCGCGTGCTGAGGCTGCTCGGCCGCGAAGTAGAGCTCGGTGCGGTTGCAGGTAGACAGGATCGCCGCCTCGCGCACCGAATCGGCATGCGTCAGATCGTGCAGAGCCTGATCCAGCCGCTCGGGCTGGAACGCCACGCGCTCACGGATGGCGAGCGGCGCGGTGTGATGGTTCAGGCCAAGGGCGAAGAGTTGCATGCGGAAACCGGGTTTTCGGGCGTGGCGCATTATAGCACCGCGAAACAAGCGTAAAACTTGAGCAGAATCAGCCACTTCTGACCCGAAATTCCAGCCCGGAAAGCAAACGGGCCGACACAAGTGTCGGCCCGTCCTTGGAATCGTGGTGGCCAGTCGCGGAATCGAACCACGGACACGCGGATTTTCAATCCGCTGCTCTACCAACTGAGCTAACTGGCCAACGAGGACGCCATTATAGTGAAATCTTTTCCGATGTCAAAGCCTAATTCAATGCAAATGCGCGACGCGCTGGATGCACGCTCGAGGGAAGACCTCGGGCGTGGCACAAGGCCTCAACCCAGCGGATCATGATCGCCCTGCACGATCGGTGGCGGCTGCAGATTGCTGCGCGGGAAAACCACCCGCGCCAGCGTGCCCTGCCCGGCCGGATTGGCATCCAGCGTCACCGTGGCGCGATGCAACTCGGCAATCTCGCGCACGATCGGCAAGCCCAGGCCGGAGCCATCCACGCCGCTGCCGAGCACACGGTAGAAGCGCTCGAACACGCGCTCGCGGTCGACATCGGGGATTCCCGGTCCGGTGTCCTCCACCTCCAGGATCGGCGATCCCGCAAAGCGGGTGCGCGCCGTCACCCGTCCGCCGTGCGGGGTGTATTTGACCGCGTTGTCGACAAGGTTCTTGACCATCTCACGCAGCAGGACGGGGTTACCCTCGATCACCAGTTCGGCGTCGCCGGCCTCGACGCCGAGATCGATCTGCTTGACCTGAGCGCGCGGGTAAAGCTCGAGCGCCACTTCCCGCACCACTGCATCGAGACTGACCGGCTCCACGGTATAGAGCTTCTCGAAGCTTGCCTCGGCGCGCGCCAGCGACAAAAGCTGGTTGATCAAGTGGGCAGCGCGGTCGGTACTTTCTGCAATACGCGTGAGCGACTCCCGCAACTGCACGGGATCGGTCTCGTGCAGCGCGAGGTCGGCCTGCATCTTCAGACCGGTCAGTGGCGTGCGCATCTGGTGCGCTGCGTCAGCAATGAAGCGTTGCTGTGCCTGCAGGTTCTCTTCGAGGCGGACCATCATGTCGTTGAAGGCGACGATCAAGGGACGAACCTCTTCCGGGACGCTGCCGGGCGCGACCGGTGACAGGTCGGTCGGCCGGCGGCGCCGGATCAGGCTCTGCAGCCGGTTGAGCGGCGCAATGCCGCGACTGAGGCCGACCCAGACGAGGATCACCGCGAGCGGGATGATCGCGAACTGAGGCAACAGCACCCCCGTGACCACTCGCGAGGCCAGATCCGTACGCTTGTTGCGCGTTTCAGCCACCTGCACTACCACAAGCAGCTCGGGCCGCGCGGGATCAAGGCGCAGGAAGCGGTAGGCGATACGCACATCTTCGCCGTGGATCAGCTCGTCACGAAAGAAGATCTGCTCGCCGTCGATGGAAACGGGCAAGGGAGCCGGGAGGATCTCGGGGTCGCCGCTGACGGTCACGCCACGCCAATCCGCCACCTGGTAATAAACCGCGTCGTCCTGATCGGCACGAAACAAGGCGCGCGGTGGCGCCGGAAAGTTGACAACGGCACGCCCCTCATCGATGACGACGAAGCGCGCCAACGCCCTCACACTGTCGGCGAGCGCGAGGTCGTAGGGCTGATTGGCGATACTGTCCGCCACGTTATGGGTGACGATGATGGAGATCGGCCACAGGAAAAGCAGCGGCGCGAGCATCCAGTCGAGGATCTCACCGAAAAGCGAGTTTGGGGGCGCAGTCTTGCGCGCCGCCCCCGCCTTCTCAGGCTTTCGCCGCAGGGGCAGCATCGGGGTTTTCCAGACAGTACCCCAGACCGCGCACGGTCACGATGCGCACGCCGCTGTCCTCGAGCTTCTTGCGCAAGCGGTGCACGTACACTTCGATTGCATTGCTCGACACCTCCTCGCCCCAGCCGCACAGGTGGTCGACGAGCTGGTCCTTGCTCACCAGGCGACCGACCCGCAGCAGGAAGACCTCGAGCAAGCCGATTTCGCGCGCCGACAGGTCGATCATCTGACCGCCGACCTTCACCACGCGATCGGCCTGGTCGTAGCTGAGCTGGCCGATCTCGATGCAGCGCGGCTGCCCGGTACCGCGCCGCGTCAGCGCGCGCACGCGCGCCTCGAGCTCGGGCAGGGCGAATGGCTTGGTAAGGTAGTCGTCCGCACCGGCGTCGAGTCCGCGCACACGATCATCGACACCGTCCTGGGCCGTCAGGATCAGCACCGGCTGCGCCGATTTGCGCGCCCGCAGGCGCTTCAGGACGTCGATGCCGTTCATGCGCGGCAGACCAAGGTCGAGGATCAGCAGGTCATAGCCCTGGGTGGAAACCGCCGCATCGGCCTCGGCGCCGTCGGCCACATGGTCCACTGCATAGCCGCCACGCCGCAACGCGCGACAGATGCCATCGGCAATCACCGGGTCGTCTTCAGCCAGCAGAATCCGCATAGTGTCCAGGCTGTAAGTGATTTGTAAGCGGACCTTCATACAGTTGGCCCGCTGTTCTCCTTTTGCTCGGCCTTGGGAGCCGCCAGCGCTAGCGCGCTGGCGGCTCCGGGGAGCGGGCGGCCACTGCGCCAGCTCACTCCCCGCCGACCTTTCTCCCTACCAAACCTATGGATTATCCCACGCTTCGCGCGGCTTCGTGCGCGGCGATGCATGCTCTCGCCTGCGTCTTCGGCCCTGCGTAAACGCAGACGGCCCCGCCTGAGCGGAGCCGTCTGCGTTACTGCGGGCGCGACCCGGGCATGCCGGGTCGCAGGCAGGCACTTACATGCCCATGCCCATGCCGCCCATGCCACCCATGCCGCCCATGTCGGGCATGCCACCGGCCGGCTTGTCTTCTGCCAGCTCGCCGACCATGCAGTCGGTGGTCAGCATCAGGCCAGCGACGGACGCGGCGTTCTGCAGCGCGGTGCGGGTCACCTTGGTCGGGTCCAGCACGCCCATCTCGACCATGTCGCCGTACTCGCCGGTGGCGGCGTTGAAGCCGTAGTTGCCCGAACCCTCGACCACCTTGTTCACCACCACGCTCGGCTCGTCACCTGCGTTGGCGACGATCTCGCGCAGCGGCTGCTCCATCGCGCGCAGCACGATCTTGATGCCGGCGTCCTGGTCGTGGTTGTCGCCCTTCAGCTCGCCCAGTGCAGCACGGGCACGCAGCAGCGCCACACCGCCGCCGGGGACGATGCCCTCTTCCACTGCAGCGCGGGTGGCGTGCAGGGCGTCTTCGACGCGGGCCTTCTTCTCCTTCATCTCGACTTCGGTGGCAGCGCCGACCTTGATCACCGCAACACCACCCGCCAGCTTGGCGACGCGCTCCTGCAGCTTCTCGCGGTCGTAGTCCGAGGTCGCTTCCTCGATCTGCACGCGGATCTGCTTGACGCGGGCTTCGATGCGCTCGGCCTGGCCGGCGCCGTCGATGATGATGGTGTTTTCCTTGCCGATCTCGATGCGGGAGGCCTGGCCGAGGTCGTCCAGGGTCGCCTTTTCGAGGGTCAGGCCGACTTCTTCGGCGATGACCTGGCCGCCGGTGAGGATGGCGATGTCTTCCAGCATGGCCTTGCGACGGTCGCCGAAGCCCGGAGCCTTGACGGCGCAGGTCTTGAGGATGCCGCGGATGTTGTTCACCACCAGGGTGGCCAGGGCTTCGCCCTCGACGTCCTCGGCGATGATCAGCAGCGGACGGCCGGCCTTGGCAACCTGCTCGAGCACCGGCAGCAGGTCACGGATGTTGGAGATCTTCTTGTCGAAGAGCAGGACGAAGGGCTGCTCGAGAATGGCAACCTGCTTGTCCGGGTTGTTGATGAAGTAAGGCGACAGGTAGCCGCGGTCGAACTGCATGCCCTCGACGACGTCGAGCTCGTTCTGCAGCGACTTGCCGTCCTCGACGGTGATCACGCCTTCCTTGCCGACCTTGTCCATGGCGCGGGCAATGATGTCGCCGATGTCGCTGTCGGAGTTGGCCGAGATCGAGCCGACCTGGGCGATTTCCTTGTTGGTCGAGCACGGCTTCGACAGCTTCTTCAGCTCTTCGATGGTGGCCACGACAGCCTTGTCGATGCCGCGCTTCAGGTCCATCGGGTTCATGCCGGCGGCGACGTACTTCATGCCTTCGCGCACGATCGACTGGGCCAGCACGGTGGCGGTGGTGGTGCCGTCACCAGCGATGTCCGAGGTCTTGGAAGCAACTTCCTTGACCATCTGTGCGCCCATGTTCTCGAACTTGTCCTTCAGCTCGATTTCCTTGGCGACGGAGACGCCGTCCTTGGTCACGGTGGGGGCGCCGAAGGAGCGCTCGAGCACCACGTTGCGACCCTTCGGGCCCAGGGTCACCTTGACCGCGTTGGCCAGGATGTTGATGCCGGCGACCATGCGCTCGCGGGCGGAATCACCAAACTTGACTTCTTTAGCTGCCATTCTTCAGAACTCCTGAATTGTTTCGATTAGCGTTGCAGGGGCTTGCAGGAGGCTCAGGCCTCGACCACGCCCATGATGTCTTCCTCGCGCATCACGAGGAGCTCTTCGCCTTCGACCTTCACGGTCTGGCCGGCATACTTGCCGAACAGCACCTTGTCGCCCACCTTGACGGCCATCGGACGCACCTTGCCGTCGTCCAGGATCTTGCCGTTGCCGACAGCCAGGACTTCGCCCTGATCGGGCTTCTCGCCGGCGCTGTCCGGGATCACGATGCCGCTGGCGGTCTTGCGCTCGGCTTCCAGACGCTTGACGATCACGCGATCGTGCAGGGGACGAATCTTCATCGAGTTCTCTCCTTGTTACGGTTCAACTGTTTGGGTTGATTGATCCGCGGGCAAAGCCCGCGGGTGAATCTGCAGTGGCTTGAGCACCAACGGGTGCGACTGATCGCCGCCACGTGTTAGCACTCACCGCCAACGAGTGCTAATAATAGGGACGGCCCCAATGGATTTCAAGGGTGGGAGGCCGAAACTATTTGTTCGGCAGCATCGCTCATGCGGCGCAGGCTCCCTGCCTCTACACCAGAACTCGGCCAGCACAGCATTGTTCAGCACTCGGGGAAGCTCACCGCCAGGCCGCCGCGCGAGGTCTCCTTGTACTTGTCGAGCATGTCGCGACCGGTATCGCGCATGGTGCGGATCGCCTGATCGAGCGAGACCGTGTGTGCGCCGTCGCCGCGCAGGGCAAGTTGGGCGGCGTTGATGGCCTTCACCGAGGCCATCGCGTTGCGCTCGATGCAGGGCACCTGCACAAGACCGCCGATCGGGTCGCAGGTCAGGCCGAGGTTGTGCTCGAGGCCGATCTCGGCCGCATTTTCGACCTGCTCGGGGCTGCCGCCCAGCACCTCGGTCAAGCCTGCAGCAGCCATCGCACAGGCCGAACCGACCTCGCCCTGGCAGCCGACCTCCGCGCCCGAGATCGAGGCGTTCGTCTTGCAAAGCACGCCCACGGCCGCCGCCGCAAGCAGGAAGTCCTCCACGTCGCGCGTACTGCTGCCCGGCATGAACTTCATGTAGTAGTGCAGCACGGCAGGGATGATGCCAGCTGCCCCGTTGGTAGGCGCGGTGACCACGCGACCACCTCCGGCATTTTCCTCATTGACTGCCAGCGCGAACAGATTGACCCAGTCGAGCGCTGCCATCGTGTCGCTGATCAGGTTGCGGCCCGCCGCCCGTGCGCTGAGCGTGCGATGCAGGTCCGGAGCGCGGCGCCGCACATTGAGCCCGCCTGGCAACACGCCCTCATGGCGCATGCCCCGTGCCACGCAGGCCTGCATCACCGCCCAGATACGCTGCAGTGCCTGCCGCGTATCATCCTCGTTGCGCCAGGCGCCCTCGTTGGCGAGCATCAGCTGACTGATGCGCAGACCATGGCGGCGACACTGCGCGAGCAACTCGGACGCGGTGGCGAAAGGGTAAGGCAGCGCCAGTTCCTCCGCCGCCAAGTCACCTGACTGGGCTTGTGCCTCGTCGATCACAAAGCCGCCACCGACTGAGTAATAGGTGTTCTCATGCAGGAGGCCGGCCTCGCCGTAGGCCGCCAGGCGCATCGCGTTCGGGTGGTAGGGCAAGCTCACGGGCAGCAGGCGCATGTCGCGCGCCCAGTCGAATGCCAGCTCACCCCCACCGGGCAACGGCAATACGCCATCGATACGTACGGCATCCACCGCATCACCCAGGAAATCGGGATCAACCTCGTCCGGGCGAGCCCCCATGAGGCCTGCAACCACGGCCCGGTCGGTGCCATGACCGACACCCGTCGCCGACAGGGAGCCGTAGAGTTTCACCTCGATCCGCGTCACCGCATCCACCAGCCCACGGCCCCCGAGCGCTGCGACGAAATCGTGGGCGGCACGCATGGGGCCGACGGTGTGCGAACTGGACGGCCCGATGCCGACCTTGAACAAGTCCAGGACACTGATGCTCATATACCCCCCCGCTAGAATCTCAGTCGTGCCGACTAATTCCGCAATGATGAGCATACTCGCGTGCAGCCTACCGCGAGCGCCGCGCCACCCCGCAATCGGACGCATTGCGACTGGAACAAGCCTTCATGAATCGAGCCTACCGCATCCTCGACGCCGGCGACGCCGCGCTGACCATCGAGTTCGGCAACGTCATCGACCCCGCCCTGCTCGCCGCCGTGAACGCCCTGGACGCCGCCATCCTGCGCTTGCAACATGGCGGCGGGCTGCCGGGCGTGATCGAGTCCATGCCCACCTTCCGCTCGCTGACGGTGTTCTTCGACCCGCTCGTCACCGACCGCGACACCCTGCTCCCAGCGCTGCAGCCGCTGATCGACGCTGTCGAGCACTGCACACCCACGGACGGTCGCCACTGGCAGCTGCCCGTCTGCTACGAGGGCGAGGCCGCACCCGACCTCGCCGAAGTGGCGAGTACGCTCGGCATCGACGCCGCCGAGGTGGTGGCGCTGCACAGCGGCACCGAGTACCTGGTTTACATGCTGGGATTCCTGCCTGGCTTTCCCTTCATGGGTGATCTGGCCGAGCGCCTGCACCTGCCACGGCGCAGCCAGCCCCGCGTGCGTGTTCCCGCCGGCAGCGTGGCGATCGCAACCGGCCTTACCGCCATCTATCCTTGGGAAAGCCCCGGCGGCTGGCACCTGCTCGGACGCTGCCCCGTGCCGCTGTTCGACGCCCGCCGCGCATCGCCCTCACTGCTCGCCGCCGGCGACAAGGTGCGCTTCGTCCCCGTCAGCGCGGACGAATACCGCGCACTCGAAGCCGGGCTACGCCGCGGCGAGATCGACCCGATGCAGTGGTGCGTCGCCGATGCCAGCAGCGCCAGCGAGGCTGCAGCATGAACGCCAGAACCGAACTCGAGATCGTCTCACCGGGCGCCTTCGCCTCGATCCAGGACGACGGCCGGCGCGGCTTCCGTCGCATCGGTGTGCCCTGGGCGGGCGTACTCGATCGCCGACTGATGCGCATCGCCAACGCTCTGGCCGGCCGCCCCGAGTACGCACCGGTGATCGAGTGCTTCGATGGCGGGCTGCATGTCGTGGCACACGGCGGCGCGGTGAAGCTGGCGGTCGCGGGCGACGCGGTGGTGGAGATCGATGACACCGGTGGACGCCGGCAGCTCGCCCCCTGGCGCTCGCTGACGCTGGCTGCAGGTCAGGCGCTGCGCATCCGCAAGATGGACAACGGCCGCATTGCCATGGTCGCGGTCGCAGGGCTCGATGTTGCAGCGGTGATGGGCAGTGCCTCGACCTATGTACGCGCTGGCCTCGGCGGGGCAAACGGCAGCGGCCGCGCGCTGACCACCGGCACACGCCTGGCCCTGGCCCCAGCCACTGACGAGAGCCGAGGCCTTGACCGCGTGCTCGCCCAAGCGCCCGCCGCCGACACGCGCCCGATCCGCGTGGTGCCCGGCCCGCAGGCCGACCATTTCGGCACCGATGCGCTGGCGACGCTGGTCAGCGGCAACTACCGCGTCAGCGCGGAAGCCGACCGCATGGGCATCCGCCTCGAAGGCGCGCGCCTCGAGCATGCCGGCGCCGCAGAAATTGTGTCCGACGCCACCGTGCCCGGCTCCATCCAGGTGCCCGGCGCCGGCCAGCCGATCGTACTGCTCGCCGACGCCCAGACCGCAGGCGGCTATCCGAAGATCGCCACCGTGATCACCGCCGACCTCGGCCGACTCGCCGCACTGCGCCCCGGGCAGACGCTGCGCTTTGCCGCCATTACTGCCACCGAAGGGGCACGGGTCGCGCGCGCGACAGAGGCCGAGACCCGGGCATTGATCGCCTCGATCCGCCCTCTGCCTGCCGACGGCGTGGACCTGGTGGCGCTGTACAGCAGCAATCTGGTCGACGGCGTCGTTCATGCGCTCGGCCCCGAATACCGGCCGCTGTATTGAACCTCAGAGCCGCCCCTGCCTAAGGAGACTTGCACATGAACAAGACCATCAATCTGAACGCCGACCTCGGCGAATCCTTCGGCGCCTGGACGATGGGCGAGGACGAGGCACTACTGCAGGTGGTGCGCTCGGCCAACATCGCCTGCGGATTTCACGCCGGTGACCCGGTCGTGATGCGCCACACCGTGCGTTGTGCGCTTGCCGCCGGGGTCAGCCTGGGCGCCCATCCCGCCTACCCCGATCTGCAGGGCTTCGGCCGCCGGCCGATGAAGATGGCGCCGGCCGAACTCGAAGCCATGATCATCTACCAGGTTGGCGCGCTCGCCGGCTTGGCCGCGGCCGAAGGCGGGCGCGTCACACACGTCAAGCCACATGGCGCGCTGAACAACCAGGCCTGCGAGGATGCAGCGCTCGCTGACGCGGTGGCGCGTGCGGTGAGCGCCATCGACCCACAGCTCATTCTGCTCGCCCCCGTGTTGTCCGAGCTGTACTTCGCCGGCCAGCGTGCAGGTCTTCAGGTCGCTGGCGAGATCTTTGCCGACCGCGCTTACACCGACAATGCCACCCTGGTGCCACGCGGTCAGCCGGGCGCCGTCATCCATGACCCTGAGCAGCTCGTCTCCCACGTGCTGCGCATGCTCGACGCCGGCGCCGTAGTCAGCCAGAACGGCAAGGTCCTGCCGGCGACGATGGACAGCATCTGCGTACATGGCGACACCCTGGGCGCGGTGGATAGCGCACGGCTGCTGCGCACTGCGCTGGAAGCGCGCGGCTGGACAGTGAGCACGCTACCCGCACTGCGCCATGGCTGAAGCGCAGCCTGCATGCTGTGGCGCTGTTCCGCACACACACTCCACCGCTCGCGGTGAAGGTGTATTCAAAACGCGATGGCGACGCCGAAGTGCAAGCGCAGGCTGCGCGCCTGGTGGCCCCATGCGAGGTCGATTGCGAGCGGCCCGGCCGGGCTGCGCCAGCGCGCTCCAACGCCATAACCGACGCGCAGGTCGAAGTCGTCGCGCGTATCCGCGGCATCACCTGCATCCACGAATACGGCGCCCCCCCACTGCGGCTTGAACCAGTGCACATACTCTGCACTCGCCGCTGCGAGGAAGCGGCCACCGACGGTGGCGCTGCCCTCCCTGACGCCGAGGCTCTGGTAGTCGTAGCCGCGCACGGTCTGCGCGCCACCGGTGCGAAAAAGGAAGTCCTGCGGGATACCCTCGCGGCTGTCTGCAACCGTCATGCCCGCCTCGGCGCGCAGGATGAAGACATCGCTGCCGCGCACCGGCTGATAGCGAACGAAGCGCGAATACAAGCGGACGAAGTCCTGCTCGGCCAAGGCGATCGCGGTACCACCGCCAACCTGGTACTCGAATACATAGCCACGGGTGGGGTCGAGCAGGTCATCAACCGCCCGCTTCACCCATGTCCAGTTTGCGGTAAGGGTGTTGTTGGAACGCTGCGGCGCACCAGCGGGCGCGATGTTCTCGTGCTGCAAGCGCAGCGCCAACTGGGTTTCGATGTCGCCACGGGTTGCACTGCGGGTCGCGCCCACGGCTTGCGAGGTGACGACGAGGTTCTCGAGATCACTGCGCTCGACGAGCGCGCCGAAACTGTCGCGATGCCGCCCCCTAGGCGGCAGGAACACGTCGGCGTACAGCGCCTGGCGGCGCTGCTCGACACGCAGGCCGGTGGCGAACTCCCAGCCACGGCCACGCAGGTTGGAGTCGCGATAGGTGGTCTCGACGCGCGCCCCGGTGTTGGTGGAAAAACCCGCCCCGAAACCAACGTACTTCGGCAGCGCCTCGGTCACCTGCACCCGTATCGGTACTGCTGCAGCCAATGCGGGGTCGCGCTCGATGTCGACGATCACCGAGCCAAAGTGCGGCGTATTCTGCAAGCCGGTCTGGAAAGCCAGAAGCGCTTCGCGGTCGTAAGGCGTACCCGGTCGCAAAAGGCTGTAGCGCTGAACGAGGTCGGCCGGCAGGTGCTCAAGCCCCTCGACCTCGAGAGCACCGAGGTAGAAGGCCGGCCCGCTGTCGAGCGTCACGCTGAGCCTTGCCGTTGCGGCCTCGGGATCGATCTCTGCACGGCTGCGAACGATGCGGGCGGCGGCGTAGCGACGCGCGCTTACGGCATCGAGGAGCTGCTGCTTCGCGCCGTCCCACGCGCCCTGAGTGAAGGCGTCGCCCACCGGCAGGGACCAGCGCGCACGCAGGTCCTGGAGACGCTCAAGCTCCGCAGTGGCGCCGGGCGCGGCGAGCTCGCCCTCGAACTCGATGTTGACCGCCGCAATCGTGGTACGCGGCCCGGGTTCGACCTGAATTACCCACTGCCCGGCCGCGCTGCGGTCGATGCGGACACGCGGGCTGAAGTAGCCCTCGGTGGCAAGCAACTCGGCGACCTCACGGCGCGTCCGCCGTGTCATCGCCGCGCGGTCGGCGTCCGCCTCGGGAACCACAAGGTCTGCACGACGCAGCAGGCGAACGTGACGCTCGAGCAAGGGCTTGACGGCATCGGGCGCATCCAGGCCGACCGCCAGTGCCTGCTGCGCATACGCGCCGGGCACGGGGAGCAGCGCCAGCCCCCCAAGCACAGCGGCAACCCGCACCAAGCACCGCATCCGACCCACCCGGCTCAAGCCTCGAGGTGATAGGAGACGACGCGCTCGACTTCGTTCTTCGAGCCCAGGATCACCGGCACGCGCTGGTGCAGCTCGGTGGGCTTGAGGTCCATGATGCGCTCACGACCGGTAGAGGCGGCGCCGCCAGCCTGCTCGACCAGCATCGCCATCGGGTTGGCCTCGTACATGAGACGCAGCTTGCCCCCCTTTGCACGGCACTTCTCATCCATTGGGTACATGAAGATGCCGCCACGGGTCAGGATGCGATGGACGTCGGCGACCATCGACGCCACCCAGCGCATGTTGTAGTCCTTGCCGAGCGGGCCGCCCTTGCCCGCCTGCATCTCATCCACGTAGCGCTTCACCGGCTGCTCCCAGAAGCGCGCATTGGATGCGTTGATGGCGAACTCCTGGGTGTCGACCGGGATGGTCATGAACGGCTGGGTATATACGAAGCTACCCATCTCGCGATCGAGGGTGAAGCCATGCACACCATTACCGACGGTGAGAACCAACTGGGTCGACGGGCCATACACCGCATAACCTGCAGCGACCTGCTCGCTGCCCGGTTGCAGGAAGTTGGCCTCGGTCGGCTCGCTGCCGCCCGCGGGGTTGCGCAGCACCGAGAAGATCGTGCCCACGGAGATATTCACGTCGATGTTCGAGGAGCCGTCGAGCGGATCGAACAGCAGCAGGAAACCACCTTTGGGATAGTCGAACGGAATCTGGTGCACGGTCTCGACCTCTTCCGAGGCCATGGCCGCAAGGTGGCCACCCCACTCATTGGCCTGCAGCAGGATCTCGTTGGCGATCACGTCGAGCTTCTTCTGCGCCTCGCCCTGCACGTTGTCGGTACCGGCCTCGCCGAGCACGCCGGCGAGCGCCCCCTTGGATACGTTGACGCTGATGGCCTTGACCGCACGCGCAACAACCTCGATCAGCAGACGCAGATCGGGGCTGATGCGACCTGCACGCTGCTGCTCGATCAGGAACTGGGTAAGGGTGACACGGCGCATGAAGGAACTCCAATCGACTCGATAGACGGACAGGCGTGGATTATCGCGGTTCCACGCCGGCAGCGCACGGGGTAAATGCCCATAGCACTGCCGGCAAGCGGTTCCGCGCGCTGAAGCGCGGGGGTATGATCGCAGCCCCGGAACCCATCCCCGGCCCTCAACAGAAGGCGCACGCCCCACCCATGCATGTCCTGGTCCTCGGTGCCGGCCTCTCCGGCGTCACCACAGCCTGGTATCTGCACCAGGCCGGGTTCGACGTCAGCATCGTCGACCGCCAACCCGCGGCAGCGCTCGAGACCAGTTACGCGAACGGTGGCCAGATCTCGATCAGCCACCCGGAGCCCTGGGCCAACCCGGGTGCACCGCTGCAAGTGCTGCGCTGGCTCGGCCGTGACGATGCGCCGCTGATGTTCCGCCCCACCACCGACCCGGCCCAGTGGCAGTGGGGGGCGCGCTTTCTGCTCGAATGCCTGCCCTGGCGGACACGCCGCAATACGGCTGCGATCGCGCACCTGGCGCGCTGGAGCGGCGAGCGCCTGCGCGCCCTGCGCGCGGAACTCGACCTGCACTACGAACACCTCGAACGCGGCATCCTGCATCTGTTTCACAGCCCGGCAGAGTTCTCCCAGGCCGGCAGACGGGTGCAGGAACTCACGCGCTTCGGCATCGCAGCCCGGGTCTGCACCAAAGCCGAATGCCTGCGCATCGAGCCCGCACTCGCGGCACAGGCGGACTCGCTGGCAGGCGGGCTGTATGCGCCAGGCGACGAGTCGGGCGACGCCCACCTCTTCACCCAGATGCTTGCCCTGCGCCTGTCGAGCGCTGGGGCACGCATGCACTGGGGGTGCGAGATCACGCGCATCCTGAGCGCTGCGGCAACCGGGAGGGAGTGCGTCGAGGCCGTCGAAATCCGCGACACGCGCGGCGAGTTGCATCTGCTGCATGCCGACGCCTTCGTTGTCTGCCTGGGCAGCTACGGCCCGCGTCTGCTCGCACCGCTGGACGAAAAGCTACCGATCTATCCGGTAAAGGGCTACTCGATCACGGCACCGGTGGTCGACCCGAGCCGCGCGCCCAGCGTGAGCCTGACCGACGAATCCCGCCGCATCGTCTGCTCGCGACTCGGCGATCGACTGCGCATCGCAGGCACGGCGGAACTCAATGGGTTCGATACGAGGATCAGGCCGGAACGCGTAGCGGGAATCCTCGACTGGGCGCGCACCCGCTTCCCGGGTGCAATCGACATCGCCGAGGCCGAAGCCTGGGCCGGGCTGAGGCCGGCAACACCCGGCAATGTTCCGGTGATCGGCCGCGGCCGGCACGATCGGCTGTGGTTCAACACCGGGCACGGAACGCTGGGCTGGACGCTGGCCTGCGGCTCCGCCGCAGCCCTGGCCGAACTCATGAGCGGACGGCAGCCCGCGCTCGACTTTCCTTTCCGCGACGGCCGCAAGACCTGAAAACCGCGTCGCGATGAACTGTAACGCGCAGGGAATACGCCAGCAGAGTGCCCTGGTCAGCCCGAACAGGCCGGGCTACGCGCAGTCTCCGGCTGGCATGCGGACTCCGCACTGAGGCTGGCGCACGCACAGCCTTCACCGCGCTGCTCGCCCTCGGCGAGCGCAGGCAGCACGCCAGCCTCGAAGTCGAACCCTACGCTCTGCAAATGGAATGCGAGCGCGGCATCCATGCCGTCGACATGATTGCGGAACCAGGCCGGCAACTCCTCGACCAGGCGTTTGAAGAAGAAGGTGTCGCCCCCCGCGACGCGCTTGCGGATGTCGTACATGACTGCAAGCACGCGATCGTGCTCGGCGCGATGGCAACCCGGAAAGTCAACGGCTTCCATCCACCCGTTCTCGAGCGCAAAGTGCTCTTCGGTGTGCGCGATGAGCGCATCGAAGGCCGCCAGCAACTGCTCGGGCGCCGCCTCGACTACCGCGTTGTAGCACGCCACGAACTCGCGGTGCGTGGCGTCCATCGGCTCGAGCTTGTTCTCGAGCGCTTCGCTCCAAACCAGACCTGTCACGGCATGCTCCTCACTTGACCAGCTTGAGATGACTGCCGCGCGGCGGGCGTGGAGAGGCATCGCCGGCGCCATCTGCAGCTTCGGCGCGGGCCTGTGCCGCCGCGTCGCCCATGTCTTCGACCACGGCCTCCGTGCCGGCAGCTTCTTCGCCGTCGACAGCCTCATCCTCGAGGCCGGCCGCATCCTCTTCGAGCTCGGGCTCGAAGGCCATGCCCTGCCCGTTCTCCCGCGCATAGATGGCGATCACGTTGGCGACAGGAATGACCAGCGAGTGTGCAACACCACCGAAGCGCGCCTGGAAGCTGATGAAGTCGTTCTCCATCTGCAGTTGGCCCGTGGCGTCAGGGGCGAGATTCAACACGATCTGGCCATCGCGGGCGTAACCGGGCGGAACACGCGTGTGCTCGTCAACGGCAGTTGCGATATAGGGCGTGAAACCCTGGTCGATGCACCACTGCCAGATTGCGCGCAGCAGATACGGCTTGGTCGAAACGATGCTCATCTTCACTCCGTTGATCGGGGCTGCGCCACTGGGGGCCCGCCCCGGCCCGCTCAGCGGCGCATGACCTTCTCGGACGGGGTCAGTGCGTCAATGAAGCCCTGGCGGCTGAAAATGCGCTCGGCGTATTTCATCAACGGCGCGGCAGCCTTGGGCAGCTCGATACCGTAGTGCTCGAGGCGCCACAGCAGCGGCGCGATCGCGACGTCAAGCATCGAGAACTCGTCACCCAGCATGAACTTCTGCTTGGTGAACACCGGCGCGAGCTGAGTCAGGTGGTCACGCACATGGGTGCGCACCTTGTCGACACCCTTCTGCCCGGCCTCGAGCGCCTCGAGGTGGGTGAACAACTCCTGCTCGAAGGTATGCAGCAACTGACGTGCACGAGCGCGCATGATCGGGTCGGGCGGCATCAGCTGCGGATGCGGGAAGCGCTCGTCGATGTACTCGTTGATGATGTTGGACTCGTAGAGCACGAGGTCGCGATCCACCAGCACCGGCACGCGGTTGTAGGGATTGATGACGGCGATGTCTTCGGGCTTGTTGTAGAGATCGACGTCGATGACTTCGAAATCCATGCCCTTTTCGAACAGCACGATCCGGCAGCGGTGACTGAAGGGATCGGTCGTGCCGGAATAAAGGTTCATCATGGTGTTGCCACTCCGGAATTCATAAAGCAAAAGCGCACCACGCGGTAGCGCGTGGTGCGTCTGGGGTCGGACCGCGCTAACCGGCCTTGCGGCCTGCCGCGTTTTCGATCAATGAATGTCCTTCCAGTAGTTCTTCTTCAGCGCGTAGCTGAGCACGAACATGCCGGCCAGGAAGATCAGCACGACGGTACCGATCGCCTTGCGCTTCTCGGCAATCGGCTCGCTCATCCAGACCATGAAGGACACGAGGTCGGCGACGGCCTTGTCGTACTCTTCTACGCTCAGCTTGCCCGGCTTGGCGAGCGACAGCTGCACGTTCTTGGTGCCATCGGCGTTCTCGGTGATGCTGGCCACCTGCTCGCCCTGCAGCTCCCAGAACACGTGCGGCATGCCCACGTTCTCGAACACCACGTTGTTCCAGCCCGAGGGACGCTCCGTGTCACGGTAGAACTGACGCAGGTAGGTGTAGAGCCAGTCCGCACCACTGCCGTCTCCCGAGTTGCGCTGGCGCGCTACCAGGGTCAGGTCGGGCACCGCGGTGCCGAACCAGACCTTGGCATCGGCCGGGCGCATGGCCACGGTCATCAGATCACCGACGCGCTCGGCGGTGAACATCAGGTTGTCACGGATTTCCTGCTCGGACAGGCCGATGTTGGTGAGCATGTTGTAGCGCTTGAAGCTCGCGCTGTGACAGCTCAGACAGTAGTTGACGAACAGCTTGGCGCCATGCTGCAGGGCAGCCGGATCTGTACTGACCGGGGCCTTGTCGAGCTGCACCGAGGCCGCCGCCGCCAGCGCCACGGCCGGGGCGAACAGCAGCACCGCTGCTGCCCGCTTGATGAGGTTGATCACGCGCATTTTCATTTGAAAGTCACCCTTTCCGGTTCGGGTTTGCACTTGTCGAGCTTGCTGTACCACGGCATCAGCAGGAAGAAGGCGAAATACAGCACCGAGCAGATCTGCGACACCAGGGTGCGACCCGGGGTCGGCGGCAGCACGCCAAGGTAACCGAGGATGATGAAGCACACCACGAAGATGGCAACTGCAGCCTTGAAGATCGGGCCCTTGTAGCGCATCGACTTCACCGGGCTGCGATCGAGCCACGGCAGGAAGGCGATGATCACCACCGAGGCCCCCATCGCGACCACACCCCAGAACTTCGCATCGAGGCCGAACAGCGGGAAAGTGACCGCGCGCAGGATCGAGTAGAAGGGCGTGAAGTACCAGACCGGCGCGATGTGCGGCGGGGTCTTCAGCGGGTCAGCGGGAATGAAGTTGTTGTACTCGAGGAAGTACCCCCCGCCCTCTGGCGCGAAGAACACCACCGCGCTGAAGAAGAACAGGAAGGCGACGACGCCGACGATGTCCTTCACCGTGTAGTACGGATGGAAGGGGATGCCGTCGAGCGGGATGCCGTTGGCGTCCTTCTTCTTCTTGATCTCGACACCGTCCGGGTTGTTGGAGCCAACCTCGTGCAGCGCGATGATGTGCGCAACGACGAGGCCGATCAGCACCAGCGGCACGGCGATGACGTGGAAGGAGAAGAAGCGGTTCAGCGTGGCGTCGGACACGACGAAATCGCCGCGGATCACCAGCGCCAGATCGGGCCCGATGAGAGGAATCGCCGAGAACAGGTTCACGATCACCTGCGCGCCCCAGAAGGACATCTGCCCCCACGGCAGCAGGTAGCCCATGAAGGCTTCGGCCATCAGCACCAGGAAGATCAGGGTACCGAAGATCCAGATCAGCTCGCGCGGCTTGCGATAGGAACCGTAGAGCAGGCCACGGAACATGTGCAGGTACACAACGACGAAGAACGCCGACGCGCCGGTCGAGTGCAGGTAGCGGATCAACCAGCCACCCGGCACTTCACGCATGATGTACTCGACACTGGCGAAGGCCACCGGCACGCCCGAGGCGTTGAGCGACGCATCCGGCTTGTAGTGCATGACCAGGAAGATGCCGGTGAGGATCTGGATGACCAGCACCAGCAGGGCGAGCGAACCGAAGAAATACCAGAAGTTGAAGTTCTTCGGCGCGTAGTACTCGGTGAGATGCCCCTTGATCGACGACGTAAGCGGAAAACGCTCGTCGATCCAGTTGAGCAGGGCTTGTGATTTGGTCGTCATCGCTTAGGCCTTCCCGTCTTCGCCAACAAGAATGGTGGAATCCGCGAGGTACTGGTGCGGCGGCACTTCGAGGTTGTCCGGCGCCGGCATGCTGCTGTAGACGCGACCGGCCAGATCGAAGAGCGAGCCATGGCAGGGGCACAGGAAGCCACCCTGCCAGTCGGCGCCCATGCCGCTCTCGGCACCCATCTTGAACTTCTCGGACGGGGAACAGCCGAGGTGGGTACAGATACCCACGGCGACGAGGTACTCCGGCTTGATGGAGCGATGCTTGTTCTTTGCGTAGTCCGGCTGCATCGGCTTGTCCGAATTCGGATCGCTGACGCGCGCATCGGTCGCATCGAGCGACGCGAGCATTTCGGGCGTGCGGCGCAGCACCCACACCGGCTTGCCCCGCCACTCCACCGTCATCATCTCGCCCGGAGCGAGCTTGCTCACATCGACTTCGACCGGCGCACCGGCTGCCTTGGCGCGCTCGGACGGCGTCAGGCTGGCAACAAACGGCACCGCGGTCGCCACTGCGGCCACGCCGCCGGCGGCGGACGTAGCGAGCAGCAGAGTGCGGCGGCTGCTGTCCATCTTTTGATCAACGCTCATGACCCTCTTCCCAGAAAGGAAAATGAAAGACCTGGATACAGATAACCCGAGAATTATACCGGAGTCACCGCAGCAGAGAAAGCGCAAAGCGCGCATCGCCTTCTGCCACAAGGCTTTCCGCGACAATGCGAGGGCTTTCGGTCGGTCTCCGGGCGGGTCAAATGTGGCGCTGCAGCATCCTCGCCACCGGCCGCGTCATGAAGCCCGGGATGGGTCAGAGCGCACGCCGCTCCACCAGGGCCTGGGCAATGGTGCCGGTGTCGGTATGCTCGAGCTCTCCACCAACCGGCACCCCACGCGACAGGCGGCTCACCTTGACCCCACGCGCTGCGAGCAGGGTGGCCACCGTGTGCGCCGTTGCCTCGCCCTCGTTGGTGAAGTTGGTGGCAAGGATCACCTCGCGCACGCTGTCGTCCGTCGCCCGCGCGATCAGCTTGTCCAGGCCGAGCTCACGTGGCCCGATGCCGTCGAGCGGCGACAAGCGCCCCATCAGCACGTAGTAGAGGCCATTGTAGGTCTGGGTCTGTTCGATCATCGCCAGATCGGCCGGCATTTCCACCACGCACAACAGAGACGCGTCGCGGCGAGGATTTGCGCAGCGCTGGCACACCACCTCCTCGGAAAACGTATTGCAGCGCTCGCAGTGACGCAACACTTCGAGCGCATGCGTGAGCGCACGACCAAGGCGCGCTGCGCCGCGCTGGTCGCGCTGCAACAGGTGGTAGGCCATGCGCTGGGCCGACTTCGGCCCCACGCCGGGCAGGCAACGCAGCGCCTCGATCAGCTCGTCGAGGCTGGACGGCGACATCGGACGGCTACGCTCAGAACGGCAGTTTCATGCCGGGCGGCAGATTCAAGCCCGCGGTGACACTCGCCATCTTGTCCTGGGTGGCGGTTTCGACCTTGCGCACCGCGTCGTTGAGCGCCGCGGCGACGAGATCCTCGAGCATCTCCTTGTCATCCATGACCGAGGCATCGATGGAGACGCGGCGCACATCGTACTTGCAGGTCATCTGTACCTTGACCATGCCGGCACCGGACTGCCCCTCGACTTCGATCGAGGCCAGTTGGTCCTGCATCTTCTTCATGTTTTCCTGCATCTGCTGGGCCTGCTTCATCAGGCCGGCAATACCGCCTTTCATCATGATGTGCGCTCCGTCGTATGGTTGGGATTCAAGGTAAATGTTTCAGGAAGGGTGTGCCGCAGGCCGACACCGCAAGCAGCGGCTCAAAGCGGCTTCACGGTACTCTCGACGAGCGTGGCGTCGAAACGTTCGATCAGCTCGCGTACGAAGGGATCGGCCTCGAGCGCGGCAACGGCCTCGGCATGGCGCGCACGACGCTCGACCTCGTCGCGCTGCGCTGGCGTCTCACCGGCAATGTCGCCGACGATGATGCGCAGTTTGAGCGTACGCCCGAGGGCTGACGACAGACTGCCCTGCAGGCGCTCGAGCGCCCCCGGGTTCATGTCGAGCAGATGACGGTGCGCCACTGACAGGCGCAACTGCAGGCCCTCATCGCTGAAATCGACCCATTCGCAATGCTGGGCAAGTTCGCGCACGAGGCCACCGAGTTCAAGCGCACGCACCAGCCCGCGCCAATCACCAAGCGCGAACAGGGTCGCAGCATCGCCGCGTGCAGCCTTGCCGGCAGCTGCATCCGGCGCCATCGTCGCCTCCGGCACTACCACGGACTTCTCTGCGGCAGCAGCCACTGAGGCAGGAGCCACCGGGGCAGGAGCGGGAGCTGACGCAGCCTCGCTCGCAGCTCCCAGCGAAGACGACACGGCATGCACGCGTTCGACAACGGCCGCGCTGTCGGCATAGGCCTCGGGCGGCAGATCCTCCCACGGCGGCACGTCATGCCCCGACACCGCTTGCGCGGTGCCGACCGCCGCCGGCTTGGCCTCGGCAGGCTGCGGAGCCATCGCTGGCGGCGGCTCTGCGGCAGGCTGTGCGACCGCGGCAGGTGGCGGTGTTATGGCCGCGACCGGCGGCTCCGGCCTCGCCGCAGCAACCGACGCGGACACCGTTGGCGCCGGCCTCGCCGACGCAGGCACCGCCCGCGCCAAGCCACCACCCCCAGGCGCCACGCCCGGCCCACCGAGCGCTGCGGGTTGCTCGGGACGGAATGCATGCAGGCGCAGCAGCGTCATCGTGAAGCCAGTGTACTCATCCGGCGCAAGCGGTAGCTCATCACGGCCGTGGATGGCGATCTGATAGGCAAGCTGCAGGAACTCGGCATCGAAGGCCTGCACGTAGGCCGCCACGCGCGCGCGCTCGAGTTCGTCGGTGATCGCCTCGGGCGCAAACTGCGCCAGGGCAATGCGGTGCAGCAGCGTCGCCAGCGACTGCAGGGCCGCATCGAAGGCCAAGCTGCGCGCCTCCATGCCATCAGCCACTCGCAGCAGCGCAGGGACATCAGCCGCGACCAGGGCATCGAGCACCGCGTACAGGTGGTCGTCGCCCACCGTACCCAGCATGTGGGTAACCTGCTCCTCCTCGACCTTGCCCGCGCCATGCGCGATCGCCTGGTCGAGCAGGGACAGCGCATCTCGCATCGAGCCGTTCGCCGCCTTGGCGAGGTGGCGCAATGCACCAGGCTCGAATGACACCTGCTCGGCCTGCAGGATGCGCGTGAGGTGCTCGACGATATGCCCCTGCGGCATCTGCTTGAGGTTGAACTGCAGGCAGCGCGACAGCACCGTTACCGGGATCTTCTGCGGGTCGGTGGTGGCGAGGATGAACTTGACGTGCTCGGGCGGCTCCTCGAGCGTCTTCAGCATGGCGTTGAAGGCATGCCCGGTGAGCATGTGCACTTCGTCGATCATGTACACCTTGTAGCGCCCCTGCACTGGCGCATACACCGCCTTGTCAAGGAGCGCCGCCATATCGTCCACGCCACGGTTCGAAGCCGCATCCATCTCGACGTAATCGGGAAAGCGGTCGGCGTCGATCGCGCGACAGGCGTCGCAGGTGTTGCACGGCTCGGGGGTGATGCCGGTCTCGCAGTTGAGCGCCTTGGCCAGAATGCGGCTGATCGTCGTCTTGCCGACGCCGCGCGTGCCCGTGAACAGCCAGGCGTGATGCAGACGGCCGGTGGCGAGCGCATGCGACAGCGCACGCACCACGTGCTCCTGACCGACCAGCGTACCGAAGGACTTCGGCCGCCACTTGCGCGCAAGGACCTGATAGCTCATGGCGGGCGATTCTAGCAGAGCGTGGCCGCCGCGCCCCCCCGCAGTGCAGCGCCCGCCGCGAGAGCCCGAAGGAGACTGCACTCGGATCTGCCGGGGTATCAGCGGAATCGATGGCCTGCGCCGCTGCGCCTGTGGGCTGCTCCACCGAACTGATCGGCATCGAAACTTCCTGCCGCCGGGAAAGTGTCGGCATTCCTTACACATGCCCACCCCAACTCGGCGTCGATCACAGCCGGCTGCGACTTGCCAGCGGGATATACCACTCGCACAAAAATTGCTTCGACCACTCTGTCCGGGCGACCACCGGACACCTACAAAACAACAACCCGCAGGAGACTCGCATGAACACAAGAAACAGCTTATCGCCGCAGAGGGTAGCCCTGACGGCGGCAATGAGCCTTTGCCTGCTGCAGGCGAGCACGGCGGACGCCGCCATCACCGTCAGCGACAGCTATCACTTCCTGGACAATCGCAGCGACAACTCCGTACGCATCTTCGCCGGCGTAAGGCAGACGATCGGCGCCTTGAACGTCACTCCCAATCCAGGCTCCACACCCAGCGCCGCCACCCAGATCATCGCCACCCAGGACGGTGTGCACTACACCAGTCTCGTCTACGATCCGGTCACCGTCGCGCCGAACCAGTATGCGCGCTCGGTCGGGGACGGCATGCTGTTCTTCAATGCCGAGCTGGGTGAGAACGTGCCCTACAACCCCAGCACGGCCGGCTGGAGCCTGTTCGGTCGGAGCGACCCGACGGACGCATATGCCGCTGTCGGCACCCTGCCCTCCATCGAAGGCGCAACTGTGCTGCCCTTCGTCTCCAACATGCGTGTCAGCGGCAGTGGCGAGGACATGACCTTCAATTGGGGGGTCTATGAAGATTCGAGCCACGACAGCGTGCGGGTGCAGATATGGAGCCTGGACTACAAGCCCGGTGACTCCATCTCGGGCGACATCCTGTTCAGCCGCAGCTTCATGGCGCCCGATGTGTCCTCGTTCCGGATCGGCGACTATGCCGATCTCGGCACCCTGCTGAGCGGCGACAAGATGTACTCGGTCGAGGTCAGCCTGATCGACCGCCGCGACGAATCCGCGCCGGTGTCGAACGCCAACATCCTGAGCCGCTCGCGTAGCTTCTTCGACTTCATGCTGCTGCCCGAAGGGGCGCCGGACGGTGTCTACCTGCCCAGCGGCGGAATCGACCCGACCGGCGATACGGTATTCAAGTTCACCATCGAGCGCGTCACTCCCGACGAGATCATCTTCATAGATCCGCTAGTGGCTGTCGGTTACGACTATGCCATCGGCGCTGGCGACCCGCTGATCCGCGCCGTGCTGCTCCCGACCGGGATCGGCGACTCGCTCTACGATATCGAACTCTGGGACGGCAGCGCGTGGGTGCCCTTCAAGACCAACGTCCTTGGCGGCGAAGAACTCGTGTTCGATGACGACGGCGTCGACCGTTTCCGCGTGCTGGGGATCGAGACCACCGCCGGACTGGACCCGGCCAACCCGCTGGCCTTCATCACCGGCCTGCGTTTTGCCGAGGAAGGACGCTTTACCGGCACGATGACACCGCTGACCGAGTTCGTCTCCCCCGTCCCCGAGCCCGGCGTCCTCGTGCTCATCGCTGCGGGGCTGCTCGGCTGGTGCCTGACGCGTCGGGCCTCCTGAGCTGTCTGGTGCTTCCGCACGGGCATTGCCGAGGCCAATCGCCGCGATGATGCGTTTCGATTGGCCTCTCCTGAGCGAGCGACGTAAGCTGCCTCTAGCAGGATGGGGCTTGCAGGAGCAGGGACGAGGCCACCCGGGCTTGTTCGGCAGGCGCGCGCCCCACTTGTCGCCGCGAATCGGAGGGAGCCGATGATGAACACCGGACGCAAGGAACTTGAAACGCTTTTCGACCTGCTGTGCGAGATGTGCGCCGATTACGCGCAGTCTCAGTAACTGAGGGCAAGGATGGGGTCCCCCCATCCTTGCTCACTGCTCGATTCAACGCACGAGCATTCCCCGCGCCTCGAGCCATGCCAGCACGGTGTCGGCCGCAGCGTCGAGGTCAAGCCGGGTGGTGTCGAGGCGCAGTTCAGGCTCTTCCGGCGCCTCGTAGGGCGAGTCGATGCCAGTGAAGTTCTTCAGCTCGCCGCGCCGGGCCTTCTTGTAGAGGCCCTTCACGTCGCGCGCCTCGGCGACTTCGAGCGGGGTGTCGACAAAGACCTCGACGAACTCCCCCTCTTCGACCAGGCCGCGCGCCATACGGCGTTCGGACTTGAAGGGCGAGATGAAGGCGGTGAGCACGATGAGGCCGGCATCGACCATCAGCTTTGCGACTTCGGCCACGCGGCGGATGTTCTCGACGCGGTCGGCGTCGGTGAAGCCGAGATCCTTGTTCAGCCCGTGGCGCACGTTGTCGCCGTCGAGCAGGTAGGTGTGGTGGCCCAGCGCGTGCAGCTTCTTCTCGACCAGGTTGGCGATCGAGGACTTGCCCGCACCCGACAGGCCGGTGAACCAGAGCACGCAACCGTGCTGGTTCTTGAGCGCAGCACGCGCCTGCTTGTTCACGTCAACGTGTTGCAGGTGGATGTTGTGTGCCCGGCGCAGCGCGAAGTGCAGCAGGCCAGCACCGACGGTGTTGTTGGACAGCCGGTCGATGAGGATGAAGCCGCCGGTGTCACGGTTGTCGCGATAGGCATCGAAGGCGATCGGACGGTCGAGGCTGATGTTGCACACGCCGATCGCGTTCAGTTCCAGCTTCTTGGCCGCGACATGCTCGAGCGTGTTCACATTGACCTGGTACTTGATGTCGGTGATCGTTGCCGTCACCGTGCGCGCGCCGATCTTGAGCAGGTAGGGTCGCCCGGCGAGCATGGGCTCGTCGTGCATCCAGTTGATCGTGCACTCGAACTGGTCGGCGACCTCGGCCGGCGCCTCGACCGTGGAGATCACGTCGCCGCGCGAGATGTCGATCTCGTCGGCCAGCGTGAGCGTGACCGACTGCCCGGCCACCGCCTGTGGCAGGTCGCCGTCCAGAGTCACGATCCGCGCTACCGTGCTCTCGCGCCCCGAGGGCTGAACGCGGATGCGATCACCCGGCTTGACCACACCGCTGGCGATGGTGCCGGCAAAACCGCGGAAATCGAGGTTCGGGCGATTGACCCACTGCACGGGCAGGCGGAAGGGGGCGCGCTGCATGCGGCAATCGTCCACCTCGACGGTCTCGAGATAACCCATCAGCGTGGTGCCGTGGTACCAGGGCATGTTGTCGCTGGGGGCAATGATGTTGTCGCCCTTGAAGGCGGACATCGGGATGAAGGTGATGCCCTCGAGACCGAGCTGCGCTGCGAAGGCGCGGTAGTCCTCGACGATCTCGCGGAAGATGGGCTCGGCGTAGCCCACCAGGTCCATCTTGTTGATGGCGACCACGACGTGGCGGATGCCGATCAGGGACACCAGGTAGCTGTGGCGGCGCGTCTGGGTGAGGATGCCCCTGCGCGCATCGACCATCAGGATGGCTGCATCCGCCGTGGACGCGCCGGTGACCATGTTGCGGGTGTACTGCTCGTGGCCCGGGGTGTCGGCGACGATGAACTTGCGCTTGTCGGTGGAGAAGAAGCGGTAGGCCACGTCGATCGTGATGCCCTGCTCGCGCTCGGCCGCCAGGCCATCGACCAGCAGCGCGAAGTCGATCTGGTCGCCCTGGGTGCCGAACTTCTTCGAGTCGGCCTCGACCGCGGCAAGCTGGTCCTCGAACAGCATCTTCGATTCGTAGAGCAGGCGGCCGATGAGGGTACTCTTGCCGTCATCCACGCTGCCGCAGGTGATGAAGCGCAGCAGGCTCTTCTTCTCGTGCTGACGGAGGTACTGCTCGATGTCGGTGGCGATGAGGTCGGAAACGTGTGCCATGTCAGAAGTACCCCTCTTGTTTCTTCTTTTCCATGGAAGCGGCGGAATCGTGGTCGATCACCCGGCCCTGGCGCTCGGAGGTCTTGGTGAGCAGCATTTCCTGGATGATCGCAGGCAGCGTATCGGCCTCGGACTCGATGGCGCCGGTCAGCGGGTAGCAGCCCAGGGTGCGGAAGCGCACCTTCTTCATCATCGGCACCTCGCCGGGCTTCAAGGGCATGCGGTGGTCGTCGACCATGATCAGCGTGCCGTCGCGCTCGACCACCGGGCGCTCGGCGGCGTAGTACAGCGGCACGATGGGGATGTTCTCGAGGTAGATGTACTGCCAGATGTCGAGCTCGGTCCAGTTCGACAGCGGGAACACGCGGATCGACTCGCCCTTGTGCTTTCTGGCGTTGTAGAGCTTCCACAGCTCGGGGCGCTGGTTCTTCGGGTCCCAGCGGTGCTGCGCGGTGCGGAACGAGAACACGCGCTCCTTGGCGCGCGACTTTTCCTCGTCGCGGCGCGCACCGCCGAAGGCGACGTCGAAGCCGTACTGGTCGAGCGCCTGCTTGAGGCCCTCGGTCTTCATGATGTCGGTGTGGATCGCCGAGCCGTGGGTGAAGGGGTTGATGTCCTTCTCCACGCCCTCGGGGTTGATGTGCACCAGCAGGTCCATGCCTGTCTGCTGGGCCATGCGGTCGCGGAAGCGATACATCTCCTGGAATTTCCAGCGCGTATCGACGTGCAGCAGCGGAAACGGTGGCACTGCCGGGTAGAAGGCCTTCATCGCCAGGTGCAGCATCACCGCGCTGTCCTTGCCGACCGAGTACAGCATGACCGGCTTGTCGGCTTCGGCGACGACCTCGCGCAGGATGTGGATGCTTTCGGCTTCGAGCCGTTGCAGGTGGGTCAGGCTGTTCGCTGCGGGACTGTGCATGGGCATCGGTCGCTCTGTTCGGTTCTGGACGTTGAGCGCGCACTTCACCCTCAGCCATTCATGCCTGCTCCGGGGCAGGCACGGAGGAAACTGCAACAGGGCCATGTTCCAGCGTGCGCGAAGACGATGCAATATATCGCCGAAGGCTAGACTATGCCACTCGACATCACCCATGCCCCTTGCCTGGAGTCCGCCCGTGACCTTGCCACCGCTCGCCCCGCTACTCGAACGCCTTGTGCCGATCATCCGTGCTGCCGGCGATGTCGTGATGAAGGTCTACGCCACCGATTTCGCCGTACGTGGCAAGGACGACGCCTCTCCGGTGACCGAAGCCGACGAGCGCGCCGAGGCGCTGATCCTGCCTGCCCTTCAGGACCTGCTGCCCGGCGTGCCGGTGGTGGCGGAGGAGGCTGTCGCTGCAGGACGAGTACCCGAATTCGGCCGCCACTTCTGGCTGGTGGACCCGCTCGATGGCACCAAGGAATTCATCGGCCGCAACGGCGAGTTCACCGTCAACGTCGCACTCATCGAGGACGGCAACCCGGTGCTGGGAGCCGTGCTCGCGCCCGCACTCGACCGCCTTTTCCTCGGCGCCCACGGCGTGGGCGCATTCATTGAGGAAGGCGGCGCACGCAGTCCGATCCGCTGCCGGCATAGCCCTGCGGCGGGGCTCACGGTCGTTGCCAGCCGCTCGCACGGCGATGCTGCGGCACTCGACGCCTTCCTTGCCGGTCGTCCGGTTGCTGCGCTGAAAAGCGCGGGTTCTTCGCTCAAGCTCTGCCTCATCGCCAACGGCGAAGCCGACCTCTATCCGCGCCTGGGCCGTACCATGGAATGGGACATCGCCGCCGGACACGCCGTGCTGGCAGCTGCCGGCGGCAAGGTACGCACGCTCGCCGGCGACGCGCTGCGCTACGGCAAGCCTGGCCTGGACAACCCGCACTTCGTCGCCAGCGGCCTGGACTGAGCGGCCACCGCGACCCACGCATGACAGCTCACCTCGTCCTCGGCTCGATCGGTCTCCTGCTGGCGCTGCTGATTCACGGCCGGATCAGCCCGGCGATCCTGTTCGCGAGTTGGGCCGGCATCTACCACCTGCTCGGTCTGGCCAGCCAGCAGGCCCTGCTGTCGAGCTTCTCCAACCCGGCGCTGGCCACCCTGATCCTGCTGCTGCTGGTATCGCTGGCACTGGAGCGCTCTCCCTTCCTCGACCTGCTCTCCCAGCTCCTGCTCAAGGGGCGCACCCGCCTGGCGACCCTCAAGCTGGCCACTTTCAGCAGCCTTGCCTCGGCCTTCATGAACAACACGGCGGTGGTCGGCGCCTTGCTCGGCACCATCACCCAGCAGCGCCGGCACCCGGCCTCGAAGCTGCTGATTCCACTCTCCTACGCATCGATCCTTGGCGGCATCACCACCCTGGTGGGCACCTCGACCAACCTGGTGGTTAACTCCTTCGTCGTCGAAGCTGGCCTGCCGGCCTTGCACATGTTCCAGTTCACGCTGGTCGGCCTGCCGGTGGCGCTTGCCTGCATTGCGGTGCTCACGCTCAGCGCCCGCCTGCTGCCTGCGAACGCCTCGACCGGCAACGATGTACGCTCGGCCTACTTCCTCGAGGCCCGCGTCATGCCCGGCTCGCCGATGATCGGCCGCAGCATCGAGCACAACCGACTGCGCAACCTCGAGGGACTGTTCCTGCTCGAGATCGAGCGTGAGGGTCGGCTGATCTCGCCCGTCGGGCCAGCCGAACTGCTGCACGCCGGCGATGTACTGGTATTCACGGGCGAGGTGGACAAGGTGCAGGCCCTGCAGCGCTTCTCCGGCCTGGCGGTATTCGGCGCCGGCGCGGACGCGCTGCTCAAGTCCAACCTGGTGGAGGTCGTGCTGTCGAGCGAGTCGGACCTGGCCAACCGCACGCTGCGCGACGTCGATTTCCGCACCATGTTCGACGCCGGGGTGGTAGGCATTCGCCGCGGCGACAAGCGCCTCACCGGCCAGCTCGGCCGCATTCCGCTGCGCGTGGGCGACAGCCTGCTGCTCGCGGCGGGGCCGGACTTCTTCCAGCATCGCAACCTCGACCGCAACTTCCACGTACTCAACGGCTCGGGCGTACGCCCGAAGATGAGCCCTGCGCAGAGCACGGCCGCGCTGACGGGCTTCGCGCTCGCAATCGTGCTATCGGCGGCGGGCGTGCTGCCGCTGTTCTCGGGGCTGTTGCTGCTGCTCGCCGGCCTGCTCGCCAGCGGCCTGCTGACCCTGGGCGAAATGCGCCGGCGATTTCCTTTCGAGCTGCTGGTGGTGATCGGCTCGGCGCTGACGATCGCCGGAGTCGTCGAACGCTCGGGCGCCGCTGCACTGATGGCGGGCTGGATGCGCGCCCTGTTCGATGGCTACGGCGTGTATGCAGCACTGGTCGGCGTGTATCTGATCACCATGGTGCTCACCGAGCTTGTCACCAACAATGCGGCGGCAGCCCTCGCGTTTCCGATCGCGCTGGGTACGGCGCGTGCGTTCGGCGTCGATCCGACGCCATTCATCATGGTGGTGGCCTATGGCGCCAGCGCCGGTTTTCTGATCCCTTTCGGCTACCAGACTCACCTGATGGTGTATTCGGCCGGCCGCTACCGCATGCGCGACTTCCTGCGCGCAGGCTTGCCGGTGAGCCTGACCTATGCTGCGGTTGTGCTTGCCCTGGTGCCGGTGTTCTTCCCGTTCAGGCCGTCGTAGCCGGCACGCCGAACGATCGCCTCAGCCCTGCTGACGGGCGGTGAGGCGTTCCACGAAGTCGACCACGGTGGCCACCGACGCAAACGAATTGCCATCGACCTCGTCGTCGGGGACCTCGATACCGAAGCGGGCTTCGATCTCATGGATCACGGCGATCACGGCCATCGAGTCGAGCTCGGGCAGATCGCCAAGCAAGGGCGTGTCGGCGCTGAAGCCCAGGGCGCGGCCATCGAGGCTGAGCACCTCGTCCAGCAGCGCCAGCACTTCCTTCAGAATCTGTTCTGACATCTTCTCTCCCTTGCGGACCACGCGCGCGCACGGCAAGCCAGCGCGAAAACGCGCGCATTATACTTCCGCATCCGGTGCGAATTGCGCACTGCGACAATTCAGACTCAATCAAAAAGAGCAGCAATGCACGCCAGGCACCTCCTTCATCATCTCGTTTCCGCCCCAGCCGTACACGCCCCGGAGCGCATTGCACTCGTCAGCGGCTCGCAGCACATCAGCTATGGCGCACTGCAGACGAGCATCGACGGCTTTGCAGGCGGCTTGGCAGGGCTGGGCCTGGCGCGCGCCGAACGGGTCGCGATCTACCTCGACAAGCGCCCGGAGTTCGTCGCCGCCGCCTTTGGCTGCAGCGCCGCCGGCGGAGTGTTCGTGCCGGTCAACCCCATCCTCAAGGCCGATCAGGTCGGGCACATCCTGCACGACTGCACCGTCCGCGTCCTGGTCACCACGCCGGAACGCTTCGGCGCCCTGCGCGCCACGCTGGCAGCTTGCCACGACCTGCGTCATGTCGTGCTGGTCGGTCGCCCCGCAGAGCGTCCGCAGCTCGACGGCCTGTCGCTGCACCTTTGGGACGAGCTCGTGGCCGCCCCGTCCATGGCCGGGCACCGCGTCATCGACACCGACATGGCGGCCATCCTGTACACCTCGGGCAGCACCGGGCGACCAAAGGGCGTGGTGCTCGCGCATCGCAACATGATGGCGGGCGCGCGCAGCGTTGCCTCTTACCTCGGCAACCACGCCGACGACACCCTGCTCGCCGCGCTGCCGCTGTCCTTCGACGCCGGCCTGTCGCAGCTCACCACTGCCTTCCATGCCGGTGCCCGCGTGGTGCTGCTCAACTACCTGATGCCGCGCGATGTGCTCAAGGCGGTCGAGCGCGAGCGCGTGACCGGACTCACCGCAGTACCACCGCTGTGGATACAACTGGCACAGCTTGAATGGCCCGCCGGTGTCAGCGAGCACCTGCGCTACTTCGCCAACACAGGCGGGCGCATGCCACTCGACACCCTCACCCGCCTGCGCGCGCAGCTACCTGCAAGCAGTCCCTTCCTGATGTACGGGCTCACCGAGGCATTCCGCGCGACCTACCTGCCACCCGAGGAGATCGACCGCCGCCCCGACTCCATCGGCAAGGCCATCCCCGATACCGAGGTGCTGGTGTTGCGCGAGGACGGCAGCGAATGCGCCCCCAACGAGCCTGGCGAACTGGTGCAACGCGGCGCGCTGGTAGCGATGGGGTACTGGAACGACCCCGAGCGCACCGCCGAACGTTTCCGCCCCCTGCCGCCGCGCGCGCCCGGACGCGAGCCCGGCCTGGTGCTACCGGAGATTGCCGTGTTCTCGGGCGATACGGTACGCCGCGACGAGGACGGATTCCTCTACTTCATCGGCCGCCGCGACGAGATGATCAAGACCTCGGGCTACCGCGTGAGCCCCACCGAGATCGAGGAGATCCTCTACGCCACCGGCATGGTCGGCGAGTGCGTCGCCTTCGGCCAGCCGCACCCCACGCTGGGCCAGGGCATCGCCGTGATCGCAACCCCCCTGCCCGGTACCACCCTCGATACCGCGGCACTGCTAGCCGAGTGCCGCGCACGCATGCCCGCCTACATGGTGCCGACACGCATCGAGCTGCGCTCCGGTCCGCTGCCGCGCAACCCGAATGGCAAGCTCGACCGCAAGGCGCTCAGCGCTGACTGAGCTGCCACCCTCCTGCCAACCGCATCGCCACTGACACCGCCATGCCCGCCTCCACTCCTGCCGCCAAAGCCTCGCCCGTACACGCCGCCATGGACCAGTTCGCGGTGCGCGACGGCGAACTCCTGGTCGGCGGCATCCCGCTACGCAGGCTCGCCGCCCGCGTAGGCAGCACCCCTTTTTACGCCTACGATCGCACGCTGCTGAGCGCGCGCGTGGCACAACTGCGCAGCGCCCTGCCCACGGGGATCGAGCTGCATTACGCGATGAAGGCCAACCCGATGCCGGCGCTGGTCGGCCACATGGCGCCCCTCGTCGACGGCATCGACGTCGCCTCGGCGGGCGAGCTGAAGATAGCGCTCGACGCCGGCACCGACCCCGGGCGCATCAGTTTTGCCGGGCCGGGCAAGCGCGACGCCGAACTGCGCCAGGCGGTCGCTGCCGGCATCCTGATCAATGTCGAGTCCTTCCGCGAGCTCGCGGTGCTGGCCGAAGCCTCGCAGGCGCTTGGGGTGCCGGCACGCGTGGCCGTACGCGTCAATCCGGACTTCGAGCTCAAGTCATCGGGGATGAAGATGGGCGGCGGCCCCAAGCCCTTCGGCGTCGATGCCGAGCAGGTACCGGCACTGCTGCAGGCGATAGGCAGGGCGGAGCTCGCCTTCGAGGGCTTTCATCTCTTCGCCGGTTCGCAGAACCTGAAGGCGGAGGCCATCGTCGAGGCCCAGCAGAAGAGCTTCGCGCTCGCCCTTCGCCTGGCCGAGCACGCACCGGGGCCGGTGCGCACGCTCAATCTCGGCGGCGGCCTCGGCATCCCCTACTTTCCTGGCGAGCAGCGCCTGGATCTCGCCCCCATCGGGACAGCGCTGGGCGACATCGTGGCCGAGGCAGCGACCGCGCTGCCCGGGGCAGCCATCGTGCTGGAACTCGGCCGCTACCTCGTCGGCGAGGCAGGGATCTACGTGTGCCGCATCACCGACATCAAGGTCTCGCGCGGCCACACCTACCTGGTCACCGACGGCGGGCTGCATCACCACCTTTCGGCCAGCGGCAACTTCGGCCAGGTGCTGCGCAAGAACTACCCCGTGACGATAGGCACCCGCATGGGCGAGCCTGCGGCCGAGGCCGTGTCAGTGGTCGGCCCGCTCTGTACGCCGCTCGACCTCATCGCCGAGCGCATGGCTCTGCCGCAGGCCGCGGAAGGCGACCTGGTGGTGGTGTTCCAGTCCGGTGCCTACGGTGCATCAGCCAGCCCACAGGCCTTCCTCGGCCACCCAGGCGTAGCCGAGGTTCTGGTATAGCGGCTCCGGCGTGGGTCAGAAACCGCAGGACTGCTGGCCGGGCCGCACCGTGGCGTCGTGCACCTCGTCGCCATTGCAGAAGCTGTAAAGCCCGCCACCGTTGCTGACGACGCGGTAGGTGTAGGTGCCACCGGAGCCGTAGTTGTAGACCATGCGCGCGTTGGCGCCCGTGCCAGTCACGCTCCAGGAACCGACCTGCTTGGTCGGGTCGACCGCGTCGGTGGGCCCCTTCTTCCAGTCGATGAGCGCACCGCCCGCCTGGTGGAACTCCTGCCAGCGATTGCTGCCTCGTACCGCGCAGACGGTGTTGCCGGGGAAGGTGCCGTTCAATTCCGTATGATTCATCGTGCTGTTGGCCGGGCATGCCGCGAGCGCCTGGCCCGAGCCCACTACACCAAGGACCGCGAACGCGGCCGCCGCACATTTGAATGCCTTCATGTCTGCTCCCTCGTGAGTTCGGATCGCGCCGGGTCTGGCGTCAATTTTCAAGATAGCAGTTTGCAGCGCGGCGTACGACAATTGAACCTCAACGCCGCAGGAAAAAGATCACACGATGCACGATCCGCGCTCCGCCGCCCCCGCCAGGGCCTGGCAGCACGCCCGAATCGCCCTGCTGTGGGCGGTTTTCGTCGCCTACGGCAGCCTGGTGCCGCTGGAGTACCGCCCACGCGAGGACGCCTGGCAGGCATTCATGAACACCCCCTGGCTGGACCTGGGCGTAGGCTCGCGTGCAGACTGGGTGGCCAACATCCTGCTGTACATCGTGCTCGCCTACTTCGCCACCGGCGCAGTGTGGGCGAGCCGGATGGGACGTGCGGCCCGCGTGCTCGTGCTCATGGTGGTCGTCACGGCAATCCTGGCGATGGCCGTGGGCATCGAGTACCTGCAGTTGTTCTTTCCGCCGCGAACGGTCTCGCGCAACGACCTGCTCGCGGAGGGCCTGGGCACCGGGCTGGGGCTGGCGCTTTGGTTCGTCGCCGGGCAGCGCATCGCCGGGCTGTGGCAGCGCTTCGTCCATGGCGGAGCGCACAGTCTGCTCGCCGTGCTGGCACTGTACGCCCTCGGCTACCTCGGCTTGAGCTTCTTTCCCTACGACTTCCTCGTCAGCAGCCAAGAGGTTGCGGCCAAGCTCGCCCGCCCCGACAGCCTTAGCCTTGGCCCAGGGCTGTCCTGCGGTGCAGCCTTCACCTGCGGGGTGAAATTGCTGGTGGAGGCCGTGCTGATGGTCCCCGTCGGGCTGCTGCTGGCGCTCGGCCTGAAGGCGCGCTCGCCCGGCCGGCGCAGTCCCGGCCTTGTCACCGGAGTCGTGGCGGGCGCCGCCGTCGGGCTGCTCATCGAGGCAGTGCAGATCGTGCTCGCCTCGGGCACCACCCAGGGCATCTCCATCCTCACCCGCGCGCTCGGCATGGCTTGGGGGGTGGCACTCGCGCGCAGCCATCCGCTGCAGTGGCTGCACTACTCGCCCGCCCGGCTGTTACGCTGGAGCCTGCTCCTGAGCCCCGTCTACCTCGCCTTGGTGCTGGCACTCCACGAAGTGCTGCCGCTGGCGCTCCAGCCTGCCTGGGCAGCCACGGAGAAGCTCGAGACGCTGCGCTTCCTGCCTTTCTATTACCACTACTACACCACCGAGACGGCCGCGGTGCGCAGCCTGCTCTTCGTCCTGGGGAGCTACGCGCCAATCGGCCTGGTCGCCGCACTCGCCTTCCCCCGCCTGCAACGGGGGGCAATGATCCTCGCCGTGCTCGTGGCGCTCGCGCTGTGTTTCGGCGTCGAGGTATTGAAGCTCTTCACCGTGGGCAAGAAGCCCGATCCGACCAATCTGCTGATCGCCGCGAGCAGCGCCTGGTTCATGCACTGGGTCGCCAGCCGCATCCTCGCGCTGATGCAGGCCCACGCGACCACGTCCCACGCCACCGCACACGCTGAGGGTCTTGTTTACCCCGCACGCACCGCAAGCGCGGACTGGCGCAAGGCCCTACTGGTCGGTGTGCTGCCGGCAGCCCTGATCATTGCCGCTGTGGCGCTGACCGTACCCGATGCGCCGCCTGCCGCCGGCGCGAACACGCCCAGCGTCACGTACCCGCCACCGTCGGCGCTACCAAGGCCGCAGTTGCCCGGCTTTCGCATGGCGCACCCCCGCCTGCCACATCCGTCTCCCGCCGACATCGCCACCCTGCGCGCAAGGAACCCGCGCTTTCTGGAGCAGTTGTCCTCTGCCGCACGCAACAATCCCAATGCCATCAACGCCATCATGCAGGCGGGCTTCATCCAGCCGGGGGTGTTCAACCTCGCCCCCCTGCACGCGAGACTGATGGAAACGCGCTTCGTCGACCGCGGACACGGCCAGGTCATGCCACTGGCAATCGCCTACGACTGGCTGCACGACCAATGGACGGCAGCCGAGCGCGACGCCCTGCGCGACAAGCTCGCCGAAGGCTGCGACTATCTCATCGACGTCATCCGCCGCGACCAGCTGTCGCCCTACAACGCCTTCCTCTACAACGCACCGCTGCAGGCGTTGATGGCATGCAGCATTGCGCTCTACGGCGACCACCCGCGTGGTGAAGCGCACATGAGCTTCACCCACGAACTCTGGAAGAACCGCGTGCTGCCGGTGTGGCGCCAGGTTTTCGGCAACAGCGGCGGCTGGCACGAGGGCGGCGAATACGTCGCCGTAGGCATCGGCCAGGCCATCCACACCCTGCCCGCGCTATGGCGCGCAGCAACGGGCGAGGACCTCTTCGCCAGCGAGCCAGGCATCCGCGGCTTCCTCGACTTTCTTGTCTACCGCACCCGCCCCGACGGCACCCACATGCGCTGGGGCGACGGCGCCTGGTTCAATCGCCACCCCAGCGATGCGGCAGCTCTGGCGCTGGAGTTCCGCCACGCCGCAGCCTATTCGCTGGTCCCGCCAAAGGGCGGCCCGGTGCCAACGGGCTGGCCCTGGGGTCCGCTGTCGGACGATGGCCTCTTCGACCCGCAAGCCGCCGCGCGCCTGCCACTGGCCAAGCTCTTCGACGGCATCGGCATGCTCATCGCCCGCAGCGACTGGAGCGAGCACGCAACCTGGGTGAGCTTCAAGGCGGGTGACAACTTCTGGTCGCACAGCCATCTCGACCAGGGCGCCTTCACAATCTACAGCGGCGGCCCACTTGCCATCGACAGCGGCTGGTACGGCCCGGCCTACGGGTCGGAACACCACATGAACTACGCCTACCAGAGCATCGCCCACAACCTCGTCACCGTCACCGACCCTGCCGACAACCAGCCGGGCCCTGGTTTCGACCACGCCAACCCGCGCCACTACGCCAACGACGGCGGTCAACGCCGCATCGGCTCGGGCTGGGGCGTCGACGGCGCACCGCTCGACACCAAGCAATGGGCACAGCGGCGCGAGACCTACCACACCGGCCGCATCGTCGCGCACGTGGCCGAGGACGACCTGGCAGTCGCCGTTGCCGACATCACACCGGCCTACACCAACAGTCAGTCGGGCCGAGGCAGCTTTGCCGACCGCACCCGGCGCGTGGAGCGCATGTGGCGGGTATTCGGCTACGACCGCATCAACAACGCAGTGGTCGTATTCGACGATGTCGTCGCAACCCGGGCCGAGTTCCGCAAGCGCTGGCTGCTGCACTCGATCGAGCCTCCCATTCTCGGCCCCGACCGCTTCGACCTCTTCATCCCGGCCAATCAGAACCCAGGACGCAGTGGCGGTCGCCTGCACGGCTACGTGCTGCTGCCACGCGAGCCGATGCTCAACAGCATCGGCGGACCCGGCTTCGAGTTCTTCGTGGACGGCCGCAACTACGATCAGGACGGCAGCGCACAAGCGGCCATCGCCCAACTCGGCCACGGCCGCGCCGAGCCTGGGGCCTGGCGGATCGAGCTGATGCCACTGCGCGACGCTCGCGAGGACCAGTTCCTGGTCGTCATGTTCCCAACCGCAGCGGGCGCCAGCCCCGCCGCCAGCGTTCGCCGTATCGAAGCCGATGGCCGCATCGGCGCCGAAATCGCAGGCCCCGAGCGCACCACGCGCTGGTGGTTCACGCCTGGCCAGCTCGGCGCCACCGTCGAGGTCGTCGGCGGTAGCACGCACCACCTCAACGAGTAGCACGTGTGCCGCATTGGGACAGACGTGCCGCGGTTTGCTGCAAGCGCGGCGCCAGCCGCGAGCTTCTCGTCGTCCCGCCCAAGCCCCATCGCCTTCAACCCCTCGCGGCTCGCGCCGCTCCCACTGGGGATTGTCGGCCGCAGCGGGGTGCCGTAGGAGCGGCGCCAGCCGCGAG
>NZ_AMXB01000035.1:0-52651 GCF_000310125.2 Thauera sp. 27 | reverse complement strand
GCCGCCGGTGAGCAGGCTGGCGCGCGCCAGCGCGCGCGCGACGGCGGAGGCCAGCGCTGGCGAGCTCCCTGCACCTACGGTCAGGAGTTCGACCGGCGGCAGGGTGGCGACCTCGGCGGGCAGGGCGACGCGGCTGTAGCGGTTGGGCGTGAGCGCCTGCAGCGCTGCGTCGCTGGCCAGTACGCTGAGCGACTCGGGCGTGCTGAAGGCATCCACCGCTGTCGGGTGGCGCTTGGCGAGACTGGCCGCGGGCAGGATGCGGTCGCCGAGTACGGCCAGCACGCCCGCGCGTGCCGCGGCCGGGCGACAGGCCAGTTCGACCGCCTGGTAGAGGTTGAGCGGCCCGTCCGCTGACAGTGCCGTCGCCGGCCGCATCGCGGCGGTCATCACCACCGGCTTGGCTGCATTCACCGTGATCTGGAGAAAGTAGGCGGTCTCTTCCAGGGTGTCGGTGCCGTGGGTGATCACGATCCCGTCCACCCCCGGGAGCGCAGCGAGCATCTGTACCCGGCGCGACAGCACCAGCCAGTGCTGCGGCGTCATGTCCTTGCTGTCGATATTGAACAGCTGCTCGAAGGTCAGCTCGGCCAGGCGTGCGAGCTGCGGCACCGCCGCCACCAGGGCCTCGGCGCCGAGCTGGCCGGCGGTGTAGCCATGGGTGTCGGTTGCCGAACTGGCGGTGCCGGCGATCGTGCCGCCGGTGGCGAGCAGGACGATACGGGGTCTGCGGGGGCTGAGGGCTGTGCTCAATGCAGTCTCGGCGCGAGTGGGGAACAGGCGCGATTCTACGGGATCGCAGACATCTGCAGGTTTGCGCACGGTGGTCGCTCGGATGTGGCCTGGCAACCTGCCCCTGAGGATGACGCAGTGCACGCTTGCCCCGGCAATGCGCTCGTATACTCGTGCCAGTTACGATTCACTTATCCGTCCCGGTCCCAGATGACACCCGCTCTCCGCCCGCTCGCCCGCTGTCTTGCCCTCGCCCTTGCCCTCGCCCTGCCGCTGACACCGGCCCATGCAGACCCGGCGGCGGCCAGCCGCTATTACGAGGATGGTCTCAAGCGCTTCGAAAAGGATGATGTTGCCGGTGCGGTGATCCAGCTCAAGAACGCGTTGCAGCAGGACCGCAACATGCTTGCGGCGCAGTTGCTGCTCGGCCGCGCCTACCTGATCCAGGGCGAACTCGGGCCGGCCGAGGTCGCCTTCAACGAAGCGCTGCGTCTGGGGGTCGATCCGGCCGAGGTCACGGTTCCGCTGGGCGAGATCTATCTGCTGCAAGGGCGCCACGCCGAGTTGCTCGAGCGTGTGCGTGCGGATCGCGTGATCGGTGAGGCCCAGGTGCGGGTGCTGAGCATGCGCGGCAGGGCGCTGGCGGCAACAGGCTCGTTCGCAGAGGCCCAGCGCAGCTTTGCCGAGGCGCGTACGCTCGATCCTGCGTCGCCGGCGCCGCTCATCGCCGAAGTGCCGGTCCTGATCGCGGCTGGCCGCGTCGATCAGGCGCGCGAGCTCGCCAATGCGGCAGTCGCGCTTGCGCCGGGCAGCGCGGCGGCCTTCAACATGCGTGCATCGGTGGCGCACGCGACCGGCGCCCTGGCTGAGGCGCTGGCCGACTACAGCCGTGCGCTCGAACTCGATCCGAAACATGTGGATGCACGCATCGCACGTGCCGGCATCCAGATCGACCTCGGCAATGAAGCGGCGGCGGCCGAAGATCTCGCGCGCCTGGCGGTCGATGTGCCCACCGAGCCGCGCTCGAACTTCCTGCGTGCGCTGCTCGCGGGACGACGGGGCGATCGTCAGGCCGAGGCTGCACTGCTGACAGAGGTCGCGCGTGTCGTCGATACCTTGCCTGCCGAGTGGCTGGCGAGCCAGGAGCAGCTGCTGATGGCCGGTGGCCTCGCGCATTACTCGAGCGGCCAGCTCGAGAAGGCGCGCAAGTACCTCGAAGTGCTGGTCGCGCGCTATCCGCGCAACGCTGGCGCCCGCAAGCTGCTTGCTGCCGTGCATATGGATGGCGAGGACTACGCGCGCGCCCAGCTCTTGCTCGAGAGTGTGCTGCGCGACAGTCCGGCCGATGCGCAAGCCTTGTTCCTGATCGGACGTGTCCATCTCGCACTCGGGCGCAATGCGCGCGCGGTGGAGGCGCTCGAGCGCGCTGTCGCCGGTGGCGAGCAGGGGGCAGGGGCGCTGGCTTCGCTCAGTCAAGGGCTGTTGCGCACCGGCGAGCGTGCGGCGGCGCTGGAAGCCCTCACGCAGGCTTTCGACAAGCTGCCTGCCGACTTCGGCCTTGCTTCCGGGCTGGCCACGCTGCGCCTGCGCAGCGGCGATGTGGCGGGGGCGCTTGATGTCGCTGGTCGCCATGTCGCCGCAGGTGCGCAGGGGGCGGAGGCGTTGCACCTGCTCGGGCAGATGCAGGCGGCCAGCGGTGATGTGGTTGCGGCGCGCAAGTCCTTCGAGTCTGCCTTGTTGTCGCAAGGCGATTTCCTGCCTGCGCAGGTTGGCCTCTTGCGGCTGGATGTGCGTGCGGGCGCATTCGATCAGGCGCGGCGCGCGCTCGACCCCTTGTTGCGCAAGCATCGCCACGACGCCGGGCTGATGTACGAGTATGTGCTGCTCGAGCGCAGGGCGGGGCGGCTGGCAGAGGCCGAGCGCTGGGCGGAGAAGGCGCTTGCCGAGGCAAGCGACAACCTTCAGTACGGCCTCACCCTGATCGAACTGCGCTCGGCGGCCGGTAACCGCGACGGCGCGCGTGAGGTGGCGCGAGCACTGGCGGCGCGGCGTGCGGGCGACCTGGTCGCGCTAGCGGCGCTCGCGCAGACCGAGATCGACGCCGGGGACAAGCGCGCCGCTCAGCAGGTGCTGCGCGAGATGGTGCGCGCTGCCGGCTTCGATACCGCACACCTGGTACGCATCGGGTACATGCAACTGGCTGCGGCCGATCCTGTTGCCGCGCGCTACTCGGCCGACAAGGCGCTGCAAGGCCGGCCAGATGATCTCGATGCGCTCGTGCTTGCCGTTGAGGCGGCGGTCGCCGAGCGCAACATCGTGCTTGCAGCGGGCTATCTTGAGCGCGTGCTTGCAGCGCACCCGAACCACTTCGAGCGCTATCGCCTGGCGGGTGATCTCGCCCGCGAGCGTGGCGATCATGCAGAGGCTGCGCGCCTGTTCCGTGAGGCGATGGCGCGTGCTCCATCCACGGCATTGCTGTACCGGCTTGCGGACGTCCATGTCCGTCAGGGTGAGCCGGCGCAGGCGCTTGCCCCGGTGCGCGCGCGCGTGCAGCAGGCGCCGGGCGACATCGCCGCACGCGAGCTGCTGGCCGAGCTGCTGATGCGCGGCGGCCAGCTGCGCGAGGCCCGCGAAACCTATGAAGCCTTGGTTGCGGCGGGCCGTACCAGCGCTGCCGTGCGCAACAACCTCGCCATCGTGCTGCTGGAGCTGGGCGAAGGCGATCCGCTCGCCCATGCCAGCGAGGCGCTGCGCCTTGCGCCGGGCGACGCCGCGGTGATGGACACCATGGGGTGGGTCCTGGCCTCGCTGCAGCGCTACGAGGAATCGATGCGCTACCTGCGCGATGCCCGCCTGCGCGCGCCGAACAATGCCGAGATTCGCTGGCACCTGGCCTACGTGCTGGCGAAGATGGGGCGTCGGGGAGAGGCAGCGGATGAGCTGAAGGCTGCGCTTGCCATGCCGGGTGAGTTTTCCTGGCGTGGCGAGGCGCGGGCACTGCTTGCGGAACTGGGCGCAAAATAGTCGGAAGTTTTTACACTTGCTCTCGGTAAGGCCAAATGTTTTTTAGCATGTTATTGTTTTTAAAGGAATTATTTTTTATGGCATGAAGTGTGCTTAAGTGTTGTGAAAGCAGTAGAAAAGAACTACGTGAGAAGGTAAAAAAGATGAATCACAAACAGCTCGCATGTGCGTTGGTGACTGCAGGCCTGGCCTTGGGTTCGGGCGCGGCAAGCGCCTCGACGACGTGGAATCTGAATACGTCGACCACCGTGCCCGCAATGAGCGCGTGGTACAACTTGAACGATGGAAAGCTCGGCTCCGGCGCGGTTACCAAGTGGGACGGCGGTGTCGGCGTGCAGCATCTCGGCGCAGACGGCAAAGTCGGTGGTAGCAGCGGAAACGTCGACGAACCGCTCTCTTCCCCGCAGCACGCGATGGACACTGATGGGCGCTTCGAGTCCCTGCTGCTCAATTTCGGGCCGCAGGAGGTCAAGCTCGACAAGGTGAGCATTGGCTGGGTCCAGAACGACTCGGATTTCTTCCTGCTCGCCTACACTGGCGCCACGCCTTTCTCCGGTAGTCTCGCCAACAACACGTACGCGAATCTCTTGAGTAGCGGCTGGTCGCTGGTTGGCAACTATGCCAACGGTGCGTCCACCGGGACTTACAACACCGGCGCCTCGGTGTATTCGAGCTTCTGGCTCATCGGTGCCGGTGCGATCTCGGCTTCGGGCGTCACCAACGGTGACGGCAGGCACGACTACATCAAGATCGCATCCGTTGCAGGTGTCACCAAGATCCCGCCCCCGCCTCCGCCGCCGGGCGTCCCCGAGCCCGGCTCGCTGGCCCTCGCCGGCCTGGGTCTGCTTGGCCTGGTCGCGACGCGCCGGCGCTGGAAGTCGGCCTGATCGGTCTGCAAGCAACAAACAAAAGAGGCGCCCGCGGGCGCCTCTTTTGTTTGGCGGTGCGCCGCGCTCAATCCTGTGCGGCGTCCTCCTGCTGCTGCAGCAGCCACATCTGCGCATAGGCGCCGCCCTTGGCGAGCAGCGGCGTATGGCGACCGCGCTCGACGATGCGGCCCTTGTCGAGCACGATGATTTCGTCGGCGTCCATGATCGTCGACAGGCGGTGGGCGATCACCAGCGCGGTGCGGCCCTGGGCGGCGAGCTCGATCTGCGCCTGGATCGCCTTTTCGGTCCGCGAGTCGAGCGCGGAGGTGGCCTCGTCGAAGATCAGGATGGCGGGGTTCTTCAATAGCGCGCGCGCGATCGCCACGCGCTGCTTTTCGCCGCCGGACAGTTTCAGGCCGCGCTCGCCGACCCGCGTCTCGTAGCCGTCGGGCAGCTGGTGGATGAAGTCTTCCAGCTGTGCCGCACGTGCGGCGGCCTCGACCTCTTCGCGACTGGCGCCGGGACGGCCGTACTGGATGTTGTAGTACAGGGTGTCGTTGAACAGCACCGTGTCCTGCGGGACGATGCCGATCGCTGCGCGCAGGCTGTCCTGGCTGAGGTTGCGCAGGTCGTGGCCGTTGATGCGGATGGCGCCGCCCTGTACGTCGTAGAAGCGGTAGAGCAGGCGGGCGAGGGTGGACTTGCCCGAGCCCGAGTGCCCCACCACCGCCACCGTGTGCCCGGCCGGGATGCCGAAATCGACGTCGAACAGGATCGGCCGCTTGGCGTCGTAGGCGAAGCTCACGTTCTCGAAGCGCACGCTCGCCGGGCCCGCTGGCAGCGTGCGCGCGTCGGGCGCGTCCGCGATCTCGCGCTGGGTGTGCATGAGGCCGAACATGCGCTCGATATCGGTGAGCGCCTGGCGGATCTCGCGGTAGAGCACGCCGAGGAAGTTGAGCGGGATGTAGAGCTGGATCATGAAGGCATTCACCAGCACGATGTCGCCGATCGTCATCTCGCCGCTGGCCACCCGGATCGCCGCCTGCCACATCATCGCCGTCACCGCGACCGCGATGATCGCCGCCTGGCCGACGTTGAGCGCCGACAGCGAATACTGGTTGGTGACCTGGGCCTTGGTCCATTTCTGCAGCTGCTCGTCGTAGCGTCTGGCCTCGAATTCCTCGTTGTTGAAGTACTTGACGGTCTCGTAGTTGATCAGGCTGTCGATCGCGCGCGCGTTGGCGGCGGAGTCGAGCTCGTTGGCCTGGCGTCGCAGCGCGGTGCGCCAGTTGGTTACCTTCACGGTGAAGGTGATGTAGATCGTCAGCGCGCTGAGCGTGATGAGCGCGAACACGGCGTCGTAGCTCACCAGCAGGATGCCGATCACCATGCCGATCTCGATCAGCGTGGGCAGGATGGAGTACAGCGTGTAGCTGATCAGTGAGCCGATCGAGCGTGTGCCGCGCTCGATGTCCCGCGTCAGCCCGCCCGTCTGGCGTTCCAGATGAAAGCGCAGCGACAGCGCGTGCAGATGGCGGAATACGCGCAGCGAAATCTCGCGCACCGCCTGCTGGGTCACGCGCGCGAACACCACCTCGCGCAACTCGGTGAGCAGCGAGGTCGAGAAGCGTAGTACGCCGTAGGCCAGCAGGAGCGTGGCCGGCACGACGATGAAGGCCTGCTCGGGCGTGATCGTGAGGCCGTCGATCAGGTGCTTGAAGACCAGCGGCACCGACACGTTGGCGCCCTTGGCGGCGATCAGGCAGGCGAGCGCGAACAGCACCCGGCCCTTGTAGGCCCAGATGAAGGGGATCAGGCTCTTGAGGGTCTGCCAGTCGCGGCGTTCGGTGGGTTCGGGGCCGGGCAGGGCGGCGGAGGGGGCGCGTCTCATCAGGGGGTCCAGTTCGGCTTGGGCGCAGGGCAAGGGCGGATGCCGGCAGCGGATTCTGTTGGCAGGGCCGGCCGGCGTCAAATCCGCAGCGGTTTGAGTGCCTGAGCAGATCGTGCCATGTGGAAAATTTCCTTCTCCCCGCTTGACTTGAGCGCAGGAGTTTGTAGTATTCAAACAAACGTTTGAATTAGAAAAATGGATGCGCCCATCAGCAGGTATCAATCGGTTGATGCGGTCTTTCCCCAAAGAGATAAGTGTTTATCCCGAGGAGACAGCGCGGTTGCCTCTGCGCATGCTCTGCCCTTGGGCGCCGCAGACGGCCGGATGCCGTCTGCGGATGCATTTGATTGCAGCACCCAGATACACCCGCCCGCTACAGAGTGCGGGGTTGCCACCGAGGAGGAGTCAAATGAGTCGGATCAAGCATCGAGCAGCATCGCATCGCCCCGCACTGGCACTGAGCACGCTGGCCTCAGCCGTCGTGCTCGCCTTCGCTGCGCCTGCCAGCGTGCACGCCTTCGAATTCACCAGCGCCAGCGGCGAGGTGACAGGCAGCTTCGATACCACCCTGTCGGTGGGTGGGCTGTGGCGGATGCAGAACCGCGAAGCCTCGCTGATCAGTATCGCCAACGGTGGCACTTCGCGTGACCCCAACTCTGACGACGGCAACCTCAAGTATGACAAGGGCGACATGGTCTCGCTGGCGTTCAAGGCCACGCACGACCTCGAGTTGAACTACCAGAATTTCGGCGCCTTCTTCCGCGGCACTTACTTTTACGACCATGCCTTCATGCACAAGGGCGGCATGACCAACGCCGCGCGCAGCGAGCTCGGCCGCGATGCGGAACTGCTCGACGCCTATGTGCGTGGCCGTTTCGACGTCGGTGGTCGTGCGCTCAATGTACGCGCCGGTCGCCAGGTGGTGAGCTGGGGTGAAAGTACCTTCATCCAGAACGGCATCAACATCCTGAACCCGGTCAATGTCAGCCGCCTGCGCGTGCCGGGCTCCGAGCTCAAGGAAGGCCTGACGCCGATCGGCATGCTTTGGGCGTCGCAGGAGCTGACCGACAACGTCACCGCCGAGGTGGTGTGGATGGCGGAGTGGGAGAAGACCAAGATCGAGCCCGCGGGGACCTTCTTCAGCACGAATGACTTTGTGTCCGCGGGTGGGAACATTGCGTACACCGGTTTCGGCAGGCTTGACGACGGGAACAAGCCGCCTCTCGCGGTCGGTCCGTTCGGGCCCTTGAGCACCACGGCTCAGCTTTTTGCCCCGCGGGCCAAGGATCGAGAGCCGGGGAATGGCGGTGAGTATGGTCTCGCTCTGCGGATGCTGCTTCCGGAATGGAACTACACCGAGTTCGGCTTCTACCACGTGAATTATCACAGCCGGACGCCGTTTGTCTCTGGCTATCGGGGCGGGTACACCACCTATGGCACTCCGTTCCCGTCGGGGCACCCGGCCTTCGGGTGCACGGTGTTCGACCCCGTTGTCGCCGCAGGGGCTGCGGGCTTGGCCGGTGGGTGCGCTTATGCCGCCGGCCGGGGTGGGGAGTACTTCGTCGATTATCCGAAGAACATCAAGCTCTTCGGCCTGAGTTTCAATACCGCGGGCCCCGCTGGCATTGCGCTGCAGGGTGAATATTCGTATCGGAAGAATCAGCCGGTGCAGCTGCCCTCGGCAGAGTTGCTCCTTGCTGCTCTAGGGGCGCCAAACCAGATCACCGGGACCGGTGTGACGCAGGTTGCCCCGGGTGTGTTTGTTCCGAATGCTTTCCTCGAGCAGCCCTATGGCAAGGAAATCACGGGCTACCGCAGAGTCAAGATGCATCAGGTCCAGCTGACGGGTACCAAGGCAGTACCTCAGGTCATGGGGGCCGAGCAGATGGTCGTCATCGGCGAGATCGGCTACACGCACCTGGATCTGCCTTCGAACCTCAAGTTCGCCGCGTCCGGCTGCCATCTGCCACAGGTTGGCTCGTCGACGGCGACGTCGTTCGGAGCGACCAGCTCCGGCTGCTTCCTGACCGAGAACTCGTGGGGCTATCGCCTGCTTGCCCGTTTCGAATATCCGAATGCCGTTGCCGGGGTAAATCTTTCGCCGCGCATTGCGTTCTCGCATGATGTCAGTGGTCGTGGTCCTTCCTTCAACGAAGGTGCGAAAGCGGTCACGCTGGGTCTCGGCATGAACTACCGTCAGAGCTGGCAGGCCGACATCGCCTACAGCACCTTCTTTGGCGGCAAGAAGGTCACAGGCGTCGACCCGAGCCCGAACCCCCTTGGTCAACCCCGTACCTACGCCAGTCACACCAACCCCCTCTACGACCGCGACTTCCTGTCGATCAGCGTCAGCTATTCGTTCTGAGCACCACACCGGATCTGGAGACAAACGATATGCGCAAGACTTTCACGATTCTCGGCGCGGCGCTCGCGGTGGCGCTGTCCGCGCCGGCATTGGCCGACGCTTCACGACTGGGCAAGGACCTGACGCCGATGGGCGCGGAGCGTGCGGGCAACGCGGCGGGCACCATCCCCGCCTGGGACGGCGGCCTCGCCTCGGCGCCGGCCGGGCATCAGGCGGGCGGACACTATGCCGACCCCTTCGCCGCTGACAAGCCGCTATTCACCATCGATGCGGCCAACGTCGATCAGCACGCCGACAAGCTCACCCCGGGCCAGGTGGCGATGCTCAAGACCTACTCGACGTGGAAGATGAACGTCTACCCCACGCGGCGCAGCGCGGCCTTCCCGCAGGGGCACTACGACCAGACCATCGCCAATGCCAGTCGCGCCAAGCTGGTCGATGGTGGGCGCACGATCGAAGGCACGACCGGCGGCATCCCTTTCCCGATTCCGCAGGATGGCGCCGAGGCGATCTGGAACCACCTTGCACGCTACCGCGGCGAGTCCTACGCGATGAACTGGAGCCAGGCCGCGGTGACGCGACAGGGCACCTACACGCCGGTGCGCTTCGAGTACCAGTACGACTTCCACTATGGCAGCCTGAGCAAGTCGCCGGAGCAGATCGAGCAGGGCAAGCTGTTCAACTTCCTGCAGACGGTGACCGCACCCGCTCGCCTGGCGGGGCAGATCCTGCTCGTGCATGAGTTCCTCGACCGCCGCCAGGCGTGGACCTACAACCCGGGCCAGCGCCGTGTGCGCCTGGCACCGAACGTGGCCTACGACAACCCGGGCACGGCGGCCGATGGCCTGCGTACCAACGACGACTTCGACATGTACAACGGCGCCATCGACCGTTACGACTGGAAGCTGGTGGGCAAGAAGGAGATCTACGTCCCCTACAACGCCTACAAGCTGGTCGGCAACACGGTGAAGATGGCCGATGTGCTGCAGGCCGGGCACCTCAACCCGGAGCTGGCGCGTTACGAGCTGCACCGTGTGTGGGTGGTCGATGCGACCCTCAAGGACGGCACCAGCCACAGCTACAAGCGCCGCACCTTCTATCTCGACGAGGACTCGTGGTCGATTCTCGCCATCGACAAGTACGACGCCCGCGACCAGCTGTGGCGCGTCTCCGAGCTGCACACCATCAACTGGTTCGACATTCCGATGCTGTACCCCAGCCTCGAGGTGCACCACGACCTGCAGTCCGGCCGCTACATCGCCATGGGCCTGCGCAATGACGAGCCTCGCGTGTATAGCGTGATCGACGCCCGTCCGGCCGACTTCACGCCTTCGGGCCTGCGCGGCGTCGGTACGCGCTGATCCTGTAGATGAGGGCTCGGCCTTGCGCCTCCGGGGCGCGAGGCCGAGCCAATACCCGCATTTTCCTCCTTTCCCCAGGGTTCCATGAAACGCGCGATCGGCAACCTCTTCGTCGTCGTCGTACTGGCAGCGGTGGCGTTTGCGTTCTCCGAACGCAGCGATCCGCCGATGCCGGCGACGCAGACGCGTATCGACCACCTGCAGATGCTCGACCTTGCCGTGCGCGATGACGGTCGCCTGATCGCGGTCGGCGAGCGCGGCCGCATCTTCGTGTCCGATGACCATGGCGGTGCCTGGCGCGCAGTGGCATCGCCGGCGGGTGCCACGCTGGTCGCGGTGCGCTTTGTGGATGCGCAGCGCGTTGTCGCTGTGGGTCACGACGCGGTGATCGTGCGCAGCGAGGATGGCGGCGAGCATTGGGTTAAGGTGCAGTCCGACCCCGAAGCCGAGGAGCCGCTGCTGGGCGCCTGGTTCGATGCCGATGGCCAAGGGATTGCGGTTGGCGCCTATGGGCGCCTGGAGCGTACGGCCGACGGCGGAGCGAGCTGGGCGCGTCAGGAGGTCGAGGCCAATGAGGACGGACTTCACCTGAACGCGGTGGTCCGCCTGGCTGGCGGGGACCTGCTGATCGCCGGGGAAGCCGGCCTGCTGCTGCGCTCGCGGGACGACGGCGACTCCTGGGAAGCGCTCGAGTCGCCTTACGCAGGTTCGTTCTTTGGTGCGCTGGCCTTGGCCGACGGCGGGGCGCTGGTGTTCGGCATGCGTGGCCATGTGTTCCGCTCGGATGATGGCGGCGACAGCTGGCAGGAGGTCGGTCCGGGTGTTCCCAGTTCGCTCTTCGGTGGCCGTGTGCTCGCTGATGGGCGTGTGGTACTGGCGGGCCAGGCGGGCGTCGTGCTGATCAGCGAGGATGGTGCGCACAGTTTCGTGCGAGTCGACAACGATGACCGCCGCACGCGCGCGGCGGTTGCCCAGGGCGAACAGCCGGATGCGCTGCTGCTGGTGGGTGAGGAGGGGGTGGGGCGCCTGTCGCTGGTGCCCGCTGCGGGAGGACGTTCCTGATGCTGAAGGCCTTTGTGGAGTTTCTCGGCCTGCTGCTGTTCCGCCGCCGGCGCGTCTTCCTCGGGCTGTTCGTGGTGATCACGCTGCTGCTCGGCGCCTCGGCCTCGCGCCTGCAGGTCGATGCGGGCTTCGAGAAGATGATCCCGCTCGAACACGAGTACATGCAGACCTTCATGGCCTACCGCAACACCTTCGGTGGGGCCAATCGCGTGCTCGTCGCCCTGCGCCAGCATGAGGGTGACATCTACAACGAGGCCTTCATGAGCAAGCTGAAGGCCGCCACGGACGAGGTCTTCTTCATTCCGGGGGTGGATCGCGCCACGGTGACCTCGCTGTTCACCCCCAATGTGCGCTTCATCGAGGTGGTCGAGGCTGGCTTCGCCGGCGGCAACGTCATCCCGGCCGACTTCGAGGGCACGCCGGAAGACCTCGAGACCGTGCGCGAGAACGTGCTCAAGTCGGGGCGGGTGGGGCGACTGGTGTCGAACGACCATCGCGCGGCGATGATCAGTGCAGAGCTGCTCGAGATCGACCCCAACACCGGCGCCCGCCTGGACTACCTGGCGGTGGCGAAGCAGCTTGAAGATCTGCGCACGCGTCATGCCGGCGATGGCCTGGACGTGCACATCATCGGCTTCGCGAAGGCCGTGGGCGACATTACCGACGGTGCACGCGGCGTGCTGATGTTCTTCGTGGTGGCGTTCCTGATCACCGCGGTGCTGCTGTATTTCTACTCCGGGTCGGCAAAGCTGGCCGCGCTCACGCTGTTGTGCGCGATGGTGCCGGTGGTGTGGCTGATGGGTCTGCTGCCGCTCATCGGCTTCGGCATCGATCCGATGTCGATCCTGGTGCCCTTCCTGATCTTTGCCATCGGCGTCAGTCACGCGGTGCAGATGACTCACGCCTGGCGTCTGGAGATCATGGAGGGGGCGGGACCGCTGACGGGCGCGCAGAACGCTTTCAGGCGGCTGTTCCTGCCCGGGTCGATGGCGCTTACCACGACGGTGGTCGGTTTTCTGGTGATCATGCGCATCGAGATCGACATGGTGCGCGAGCTCGCGCTCACCGCCGGCCTCGGTGTCGCCCTGATCCTGCTCACCAACATGTTGCTGTTGCCGCTGCTGCTGTCATGGACGCGGCTCGACGCGGCGGAGATGCGACGCACAATGGGCGCAGAGTCGAAGGACCACTGGCTGTGGTCGCGCCTGCGCACGCTGGCCGAACCCCGGCGCGCGACGGTGGTGCTGATGGTCACTGCGCTGCTGCTGGGCATCGCGACGTGGTTGTCGCGTGATCTGCGCACCGGCGATCTTGGCCACGGCATTCCTGAGCTGCACGAGGATGCGCGCTACAACCAGGATGCAGCCGCGATCGTCGAGTCGTTCTCGATCGGCGTCGATGTGCTGTCGGTCATCGTGCAGTCCAGGGGCGTCGATGGTGCCTGCACCAACTTCGACATCATGGACACGATCGACCGCTTCGAGACCACCATGCGCGGTGTGCACGGGGTGCAGAGCGTGGTTGGCCTGCCCGGCGTGGCGAAGACGGTCAACGCCGGCTGGAACGAGGGTAACCCGGCCTGGCGAGTGCTGTCGCGAAACCCCACGGTACTGGCGCAGTCGGTCACCCCGGTTGATACCAGCACCGGCCTGCTCAACACCGATTGCAGCGCGATGCAGGTGCTCATCTTCACCCGCGATCACGAGGGGGCGACGATTTCGCACGTCATCCGCGAGGTCAAGGCCTTCCGCGATGCCAACCGCAGCGAGCATCTCGACTTTCTGCTCGCCTCCGGTAACGTCGGCGTGATGGCGGCGACCAACGAGGCCGTCGATGCCGCCTCGGTAACCATCCTGGTGCTGGTGTTCGGGGTGATCAGCGTACTGTTCTTCCTCGAGTTCCGCTCCTGGCGCGCAACACTCTGCATCATCCTGCCGCTGATGATCGCCGCGGTGTTCTGCAATGCGCTGATGGCGCTGCTGGGCATCGGCCTGAAGGTGTCCACCTTGCCTGTCGTCGCGATTGCGGTCGGTATTGGCGTCGACTACGGGATCTACTTCTACGAACGCATGTCCGACCGCTTCCGCAAAGGCGATGCGTTGCCGGACGCCTTCTATCAGGCACTCTGCCAGCGTGGCACCGCGGTGATGTTCACCGCCACCACGATGAGCGTAGGCGTGGGCACCTGGGTCTTTTCCGCGCTCAAGTTCCAGGCCGACATGGGGTTGCTGATGGCGTTCATGTTCATCGTGAACATGCTCGGTGCGCTGCTCCTGCTGCCGGCGCTTGCGGCCCTGCTGCTCAAGGCAGGGCCCGCACAGGAAAAGAAGATTTCCTGAATCGATCCATCAATATTCTTGACACGGGCGGTAATCGCCGTAGAATTCAAACGAACGTTTGAATGAGTTAACTTCGATCCATCCAGTGCTCGTTCAGGAGAATGATGATGAGCAGTCCTTCAGCGCGGTCGGGCCCCGAGACACGCGGTCGCATCCTTGATGCGGCCGAGGCGCTGTTTGTCGAGCATGGTCTGGATGCCACCTCGATGCGCATGATCACCACTGAGGCGGGGGTCAACCTGGCCGCGGTCAACTACCACTTCGGCTCCAAGGACAGCCTGATCCACGAGGTTTTCAGGCGCCGCCTCGGCGAGCTCAACCAGTCCCGCCTCGCTGCCCTCGAGCGTGCCGAGCAGCGCGCGCGAGCGAACGGGGCACAGATCAAGCCGAGCCAGGTGCTGGAGGCCTTCTTCACCCCTTCGCTGGAGATGGCGACCGATACCGTGCATGGCGGCCGCACCTTCATGCAATTGCTCGGTCGGACCTATACCGAGCCGAACGCTTTCGTGCGCAAGTTCCTGGCCGAGGAGTATGCGCAGACCCTGCAGCGATTCCTGCAGGCGCTGTACGACTCGCTGCCCGGCGTGCCGCGCGAGGAAATCCTGTGGCGCTTCCATTTCATGATGGGGGCGACCTCGTACGCGATTGCCGGGACCGACGCCCTGCAGCTGTTTGCCGGGCGCTTCGACGACGAGGACCCCGCGCACATGCTGCCGCGCCTGATGTCCTTCCTGCTTGGCGGCTTGCGCGCACCGCTCCCCGACTTCGTCACTGGCGCGGAGTCTGCGGCGCGGGATGCCGAATGAATCTGCAGCTGCGTCTCGGCGCGGCTGCAACACCTGATTGATGTTGTTCTGGAGACAGAGATGACCTGGTTGCTACTGCTTTCCCTCCCTCCCTTGGCAGGTGCGCTCGCCTACGGGCGAGCGCCACTTTTTGCCTGGCTCTGGGCAGGGCTGGCCTGGCTTGCGGCGATGGGCTGGGCGGCCGGTTGGGCAGTGGGCTGGACCCTGCTCGCGATGGCGGTGCTGGCTGCCGTGCTGGGGGTGTTCATGCATGATGGCCTGCGGCGCCAGCGCGTGACCGCACCGATCCTGAAGGCCTTCCGCGGGGCCCTGCCCGCGATGTCACAGACCGAGCGCGACGCGCTCGAGGCCGGTACGGTGTGGTGGGAAGGCGAGCTCTTCGCCGGCCGCCCGGACTGGAACAAGCTCGGTGCCTACCCCTGGCCAAAGCTAAGCGCCGAGGAGCAGGCCTTCCTCGACAACGAGACCGAGGCGCTGTGCCGCCTCACCAACGACTGGGCGTGCACCCAGCAGCAGGACATGCCCGCCGAGGTCTGGCAGTACATCAAGGACAAAGGCTTCCTGGGCATGATCATCCCCAGGGAATATGGCGGCAAGGGCTTCTCGGCCTACGCTCACTCGCAGGTCATCACCAAGCTGTCGACGCGATCTTCGGCACCGGCGGTGACGGTGATGGTGCCCAATTCGCTCGGTCCGGCGGAGCTGCTGCTGCACTACGGCACGCCGGAGCAGAAGCAGCACTACCTGCCCGGCCTGGCCAGCGGCCGCGAGATCCCCGCCTTTGCGCTCACTAGCCCGTGGGCGGGCTCGGACGCAGCCTCCATCCCCGATGCGGGCGTGGTGTGCAAGGGCGAATGGAACGGCGAAGAGGTGCTGGGCATGCGCGTCTCCTTCGACAAGCGCTACATCACGCTCGCGCCGGTATGCACCGTGTTCGGCCTCGCTTTCCGCCTCTATGACCCCGAGCGCCTGCTGGGGGGCGACGAGGATCTGGGCATTACCTGCGCGCTGGTGCCGCACGACCACCCGGGGGTGGACATCGGCAACCGCCACTTCCCGCTCAACGCGGTGTGGATGAACGGGCCGGTGCGCGGCAAGGACGTGTTCATGCCGCTCGACTTCATCATCGGCGGCCCGCGCATGGCGGGGCAGGGCTGGCGCATGCTCATGGAGTGCCTGGCGGCCGGGCGCAGCATCTCGCTGCCCGGTTCCAACACCGGCATGCAGAAGCTCACTGCGCGCGCTGTCGGCGCCTATGCCCGTGTGCGTTACCAGTTCAAGACCGCGATCGGCCGCTTCGAAGGCGTCGAGGAGGCGCTGACCCGGATCGGTGCCAACACCTACCTGTGCGATGCCGCGCGGGTGATGACGGCCGGTGCGATCGATCTCGGCGAGAAGCCCTCGGTGGTGTCGGCGATCGTCAAGTACCACGTTACCGAACGTGCACGCCAGGTCGTCAATGACGGCATGGACGTCATTGGCGGCAAGGGCATCTGCCTGGGGCCGCAGAACTTCCTCGGTCGCGCCTACCAGCAGATTCCGGTCGGCATCACGGTCGAGGGTGCGAACATCCTCACCCGCAGCCTGATCCTGTTCGGCCAGGGCGCGATCCGCTGCCACCCCTACGTGCTCGACGAGATGCACTCGGCGCAGAAGAACGACCTCGAGGCTTTCGACAAGGCGCTGTGGGGCCACGTCGGCTTCACGGTGTCCAATGCCGCGCGTGCGGTGGCGATGGGGCTGACCGGCTCGCACTTCGTCAAGGTGCCGGCGGACGTGGCGCCCGAGACGCGGCGCTACTACCAGCAGCTGACCCGCTTCTCGGCCGCCTTCGCCTTCATCTCGGACATCTCCATGGGCACCCTGGGCGGTGCGCTCAAGCGCAAGGAGAAGCTGTCGGCGCGCCTGGGCGACATCCTGTCGCTGATGTACCTGGCCACGGCGACCCTCAAGCGTTACGAGGCCGAGGGCCGACAGGCGGCGGATGCACCGCTGATGCACTGGGCGATCTGGGACTGCATGTTCCGCATCCAGCTCGCCTTCGAAGGCGTGATCGCCAATTTCCCGAACAAGCTCTTCGCCTTCCTGCTGCGTCGCTTGGTCGTGTTCCCGCTTGGTCGTCCCTATGTCGTGCCTTCGGACAAGCTCGGCCACCAGGTTGCCGCGCTGCTCATCGAGCCTTCGGCCACCCGCGACCGTCTCACCGCGGACGTCTACCTGCCGGAGGACATCGAGGAGCCGGTGGGCGCGCTCGAGGCCGCGCTCGCGGCGACGATCGCCGCCGAGCCGGTCGAGGCCAAGCTCAGGCAACTGCAGCGCGACGGCCGCTTCGCCCCCGGGTTGATGACTGGCGGCGATGTCGACGAGGTGTGGCGCCGCGCACGCGAAGCCGGCGTGATCAGCGATGAGGAGTTCCGCCTCGTCGAGCGCCGCAACATGCTGCGCAACAAGGTGATCCGCGTCGATGACTTCCCTTATGACTTCGGCCTGCGCGCCGCGCTCGAGGAGGCGCCGCGCTCGGCGCCTGCGTTGAAGGTGGCTGCATGAGCCGGACGGTCTATGTCGTCGATGGTGCGCGTACGCCTTTCCTGAAGGCGAAGAACGCACCCGGCCCCTTCACCGCCGCCGACCTCGCCACCGCGGCGGGCAGTGCGCTGCTGGTGCGCCAGCCCTTCGCGCCCGACCAACTTGACGAGGTCATCCTGGGCTGCGCCAGCCCGTCGGCCGATGAGGTCAACATCGGCCGCGTGGTTGCGCTGCGCATGGGCTGCGGCAACGCAGTGCCAGGCTGGACGGTGATGCGCAACTGCGCCTCGGGCATGCAGGCGCTCGATTCCGCGCTCACCAACATCCGCAGCGGCCGCAGCGAACTCGTACTTGCCGGTGGTGTCGATGCGCTCTCGCATGCGCCGCTGCTGTTCTCGGACAAGATGGTGCGCTGGCTGGCGGGCTGGTATGCCGCCCGCAGCGTGGGCCAGAAGCTTGCCGCGCTGAAGGCGCTGCGCCTGGGATATCTCGCGCCGGTGATCGGCATCATGAAGGGGCTCACCGACCCGATCGTGGGCCAGCTGATGGGTCAGACGGCCGAGAACCTGGCCTGGAAATTCGGCATCACCCGCGCCGACATGGATGCTTTCGCGGTCGAAAGCCACCGCCGCGTGTGTGCGGCGCAGGATGCCGGCCACCTGCGCGCCGAGATCGTGCCGCTGATCGATCGCGACGGCACCGTGTACTCGGCCGACGACGGCGTGCGGCGCGATTCGTCGATGGACAACCTCGCCCGCCTCAAGCCCTTCTTCGACAAGAAATACGGCCGCGTGACGCCGGGCAACAGCTCCCAGATCACCGATGGTGCTGCCTGGCTGGTGCTGGCCTCCGAGGAGGCGGTGACGCGCCATGGCCTGCAGCCGATCGGGCGCATCGTTGATAGCCAGTGGGCCGGCCTCGCGCCCGACCAGATGGGCCTGGGGCCGGTGCATGCGGCGATGCCGATCCTGCAGCGTCACGGCCTGGCGCCGCAGGCGCTGGATGCCTGGGAGATCAACGAGGCCTTTGCCGCCCAGGTCATCGCCTGCCTGCGTGCGCTCGCCGACGACGCCTACTGCCGCGAGCACTTCGGTGTCGACGCGCCCGGCGCCCCTGATGCCGGACACCTCAACCTCGATGGTGGCGCGGTGGCACTCGGACATCCGGTGGGCGCGAGCGGTGCGCGCATCGTCCTGCATCTGCTCCATGTGCTGCGCCGCAAGGGCGGCGGGCGTGGGCTGGCGTCGATCTGCATCGGCGGCGGCCAAGGCGGCGCCATGCTGGTGGAGACGGTTTGATGAGCGAGAACATGCAACACGACTGGAAACACTGGCGTCTGCGCCGGGAAGACGGCGGGCTGGCCTGGCTCGAGCTGGACAAGGCGGACGCGAGTACCAATGTGCTGTCGGCCGAGGTGATGACCGAGTTCGGCCGCGTGCTCGATGCCCTCGATGCGGCGCCGCCCAAGGCGCTCGTGATCGCATCGGCCAAGCCTGCGGGCTTCATCGCCGGCGCCGACATCGAGGAGTTTTCCCGCATTGCCTCGCCGGCCGCCGCGCGTGCGCTGGTCGAGCGCGGCTGGGGCTTGTTCAACCGCCTGGCTGCGGTGCGCTACCCCACGCTCGCGCTCATCCGCGGGCATTGCATGGGCGGCGGGCTCGAGCTCGCGCTGGCCTGCCGTTACCGGCTGGTGGTCGATGAGCCCGGCACGCGGCTCGCCCTGCCCGAGGTCATGCTCGGCATCGTCCCGGCCTGGGGCGGCATGCTGCGCCTGCCGCAGGCGGTAGGGCCGGCGACGGCGCTCGATCTCATGCTCACCGGCAAGGCGGTGGATGCGAGGAAGGCCAAGCGCATCGGGCTGGCCGACGACTGCGTGCCGGCGCGGGTGATGGAATCTGCGGCCCGCATCATGGCACTGGCGGCGGCCCCGGCGCGCCGGCCGCCGCTGCAGGAGCGCTTGCTGCGCCTGGCGATGAACGGTCCGCTGCGTCGTGTCGTGGCCGACAAGGCGCGCAAGCAGGCGGCAGCCAAGGTCAGCCGCGAGCACTACCCGGCGCCCTTCGCCATCGTCGACATCTGGGAAAAGCATGGCGGCAACGCACTCGCCGTGCCTGCGGGCGATCCTGCTTCGCTCGAGGCCATTTTCGATTCGCCCACCGCCAAGAACCTGGTGCGGGTGTTCTTCCTGCAGGAGCGCCTGAAGGCCTTCGGCAAGGAGAGCGACTTCGCGCCCCGCCATGTGCATGTCGTCGGCGCAGGCGTGATGGGCGGAGACATCGCTGCGGTGTGTGCGCTGCGCGGCATGAAGGTTACGCTGCAGGATCAGTCCGTCGAGCGCATCGCACCGGCCATCCAGCGTGCGGCCAGACTCTTCGAGCGCCGCCACAAGGGCGATGCACGCCAGGTGCGCTTCACCCTGGACCGCCTGATTGCCGACCCCGAAGGCCATGGCGCGGCGCGCGCCGACGTCATCATCGAGGCCATCTTCGAGGATCTGGCGGTCAAGCGCAGCCTGTTCGCCGAGCTCGAACGCCGCGCCCGGCCCGAGGCCGTTCTCGCGACCAACACCTCTAGCCTGCGTCTGGAGGATATCGCCAGTGCGTTGCAGGACCCGTCGCGACTGGTCGGCATCCACTTTTTCAACCCGGTGCCGATGCTGCCGCTGGTCGAGGTCGTGGAAGGTGAGGCCACCTCGGCCGAGGTGCTGCGCCGTGCGACCGGTTTCGTGCGCCGCATCGACAAGCTGCCGCTGCCCGTGAAGAGCGCGCCGGGCTTCCTCGTCAATGCGGTGCTCGGGCCTTACATGCTTGAGGCCCTGCGCTGCGTCGAGGAGGGCATTGCGCCCGAGGCGGTGGACGCCGCGCTCACGGCCTTCGGCATGCCGATGGGGCCGGTCGAGCTGGTTGATACCGTCGGCCTGGATATAGCGGTTGCTGCCGGCAAGGCGCTCGCCGGCAGCGGGGCGGAGCCACCCGCGCGCCTGCTGAAGCTGGTTGCTGCGGGCAAGCTTGGACGCAAGTCGGGCGAGGGCTACTACCGCTGGCAGGATGGCAAGGTCGTCAAGGCGGCTGCCGAGGGCGGCAAGCGCGCTGGCGCGCCCGCGCCTGCGGTGCCTGCTGGCCTGGCCGAGCGCGTGCTCGCACCCCTGCTCGCGGCGACCGAGCGCTGCGTGCGCGAGGGGGTGGTGGGCGATACGGATCTCGCCGACGCGGGTGTCATCTTCGGGACGGGTTTCGCTCCTCACACCGGCGGCCCGCTCAACCTGCTCGCCATGCGCGGGAAAGCGTCGGCCTTGCCTGGCTGACCACGGAGGAAAGACTGATGTCACAGACCACGAACGCACCTTGCGCGCTGCCCGAACACAAGCAGCCCGCGCTGCGTGTGATGCCGATGCCGGCAGACCTCAATCCCGCCGGTGACGTGTTCGGCGGTTGGATCATGTCCATGGTGGACATCGCCGGCGCGATCCCCGCGCGTCGGCGCGCACGCAGCCGGGTGGCCACGGTGGCGGTGAACTCATTCACGTTCAAGCAGCCGGTTTCGGTGGGCGACCTGGTCAGCTTCTACGCCGAGATCGTGTCGGTCGGCGTGAGCTCGGTGACGGTCGATGTGGAGGTTTACGCCGAACGCGACCCGGAGAATCCGGTAGTGGTGAAGGTTACCGAGGCGCGTCTGACCTATGTCGCGCTCGATGACCGTGGCCGCAAGCGCCCGATCCCGCCCGAGTGAGCGGCTGCGGGGCCCCGTTTTGCTGGTCGCGCGACACGCGTGCGGCCGGTCCGATGCATTGAATGGACTCTTCAGGGAGGTGGAAGTGAGCAGACTGATTATTCGCAAGGTCGCCGTGCTCGGCGCCGGTGTGATGGGGGCGCAGATCGCTGCCCACTGCGCCAACGCCGATGTGCCGGTGATCCTGTTCGATCTGCCGGCGAAGGAAGGTGACGCCAATGGGGTGGTCGCCAAGGCGGTCGCTGGCATGAAGAAGCTTGATCCGGCGCCGTTCGCGGCCAAGGACCGGGTCCGTCATGTCGAGGCCGCCAACTATGGCAGCGACCTTGCACGGCTTGGCGAGTGCGACCTCGTCATCGAGGCCATCGCCGAGAAGATGGAGTGGAAGCTGGATCTGTACGCCAAGGTGGCGCCGCATCTTAAGGCTGGGGCGATCTTCGCCTCGAACACCTCGGGCCTGTCGATCGAGGCGCTGGCGGCGGGCATGCCGGCAGAGCGCCGCAGCCAGTTCTGCGGCATCCACTTCTTCAACCCCCCGCGCTACATGCCGCTGGTGGAGCTCATCCCGACGGCAGCCACCGAACCGGCGCTGGTGGACGGCCTGGAGGGCTGGCTCACCACCCGCCTGGGCAAGAGCATCGTGCGCGCCAAGGACACGCCCAACTTCGTCGCCAACCGCGTCGGTGTGTTCTCCATCCTCGCGGTCCTGCACCATACGCAGCGCCTCGGCCTGGCCTTCGACGAGGTCGACCTGCTCACCGGGCCGCGCATCGGTCGTCCCAAGAGCGCCACCTTCCGCACCGGCGACGTCGTTGGGCTGGACACGCTGGCTCATGTCGTGGGCACCATGCAGGCGACACTGCCCGATGACCCGTGGAGCGCGCACTTCCGCACGCCCGATTGGCTGCAGGCGCTGATCGCCCGCGGCGCGCTCGGGCAGAAGACCAAGTGCGGTATCTACCGCAAGCAGGGCAAGCAGATCCAGGTGCTCGACCTGCAGCTGCAGGACTATCGCGACAGCGGCGGTGAGGTGTTCCCTGAGGTCGAGGCGATCCTCAAGCTGAAGAACCCGGCGGAGAAGTTCGCCCAGCTTGCAGCGCACCCGCACCCCCAGGCGCAGTTCCTGTGGTCGATCTTCCGTGACGTGTTCCATTACTGCGCGGTTCACCTGGGCGACATCGCCGACAACGCACGTGACGTCGACCTCGCCATGCGCTGGGGCTTCGGTTGGGCGCAGGGGCCGTTCGAGACCTGGCAGGCCGCAGGCTGGCAGGCGGTGGCCGAGATGATCCGCGACGACATCGCCCATGGCCGTGCAATGGCCGCGGTGCCGCTGCCGGCCTGGGTGTTCGAGCGCGAGGGCGTGCATGCACCAGCTGGCTCCTACAGCGCTGGCGAGAACTCGCTGAAGGCCCGCGCAGCACTGCCGGTGTACCGGCGTCAGCTCTACCCCGATCGCGTGCTCGGCGAGGCGCCCGACGACCGCGGCGAAACGCTGTGGGAAAACGCCGGTGTGCGCTTGTGGCGGCGTGCGGATCAGGATGCGCGTATCGGCATCGTGTCGATCACCTCGAAGATGCATGCGATCGGCGACGAGGTCATGGACGGCTTGCTCGAGGCGGTCGCGCGCGCAGAGTGCGAACTCGACGGCCTGGTGATCTGGCAGCCGGCGCCGTTCGCGGTCGGCGCCAACCTGCAACAGGTCGGCGAGGCCTGCCGTGCGGGCGAGTTCGACCTGCTGGAGAAGATGGTGGCCAAGTTCCAGCGCACCTCGATGGCGATCAAGCATGCCCAGGTGCCGGTGGTGGCGGCTGTGCAGGGCATGGCGCTCGGTGGTGGCTGCGAGTTCGTCATGCATGCGGCGCATCGTGTGTTCGCGCTCGAAAGCTACGTCGGCCTGGTCGAGGCGGGCGTGGGCCTCATTCCGGCGGGCGGCGGCTGCAAGGAATTCGCCTTGCAGGCGCACGCCATGGCCCAGCGCGCGGCAGGCGGTGACGTGTTCCCCTACATCCAGAACGCCTTCCAGACCATCGCCATGGCGACGGTCGCCAAGAGCGCGCTGGAAGCGGTACAGCTGGGCTTCGGCCGCGGCAGCGACGACGTGCTGTTCAACGCCAACGAGATCCTGTTTGCCGCGATCCGGCGTGCGCGGGCGATGGCGGAGTCTGCCTGGCGCCCGGCGTTGCTCGATCCCCAGGTCACCGTGGCAGGGCGCAACGGCGTTGCCACCTGCGAGATGATGCTGATCAACATGGCGGAAGGCGGTTTCATCTCGGCGCACGACTATCGTGTCGCGCGTGCAGCGGCAACTGCGCTGTGCGGCGGCGAGGTGGACTCGGGCAGCCGGGTCAGCGAGCAGTGGATTCTGGATGTCGAGCGTGCCCAGTTCGTCGAGCTGCTCAAGACCGAGAAGACCCAGCAGCGCATCGCGCACATGCTCGAGACCGGCAAGCCCCTGCGTAACTGATTGAGGACATGAGAATGAGCAAGCAGATTCAGGACGCCTACGTCGTCGCCGCGGTGCGTACGCCGGTGGCCAAGCGCAATGGCGCCTTCCGCCACGTGCGCCCCGACGACATGCTGGCAACGGTGCTGCGCGCGCTGGTGGCCAAGGTGCCCAACCTCGATGCCAGCCAGATCGGTGACGTCGTCACCGGCTGCGCGATGCCCGAGGCCGAGCAGGGCATGAACGTGGCGCGCATCGGCGCGCTGCTGGCCGGCCTGCCCGATGCGGTGCCGGGGATTACCATCAACCGCTTCTGCGCCTCCGGCCTGCAGGCGGTGGCCGACGCTGCCAGCCGCATCCGCCTCGGCGAGGCGGACGTGATGATCGCCGCCGGCACCGAGAGCATGAGCGCGATGCCGCAGATCATGGGCAACAAGGTCAGCCTCAATCCGGACATCTTCGCACGCGACGAAAATCTCGCCATTGCCTACGGCATGGGTCTGACCGCGGAGAAGGTTGCCCAGCAGTGGCAGGTGAGCCGTGAGGACCAGGACGCCTTCGCGGTCGAGTCGCACCGGCGCGCGTGCGCGGCGATTGCGGCAGGGCACTTTGCCGACGAGATCGCGCCCTATGCCGTGCGTGCGCATGTGCCGGGCGAGGCGGGTACGGTGCGCATGGTCGAGCGTGTGCTCGAGAACGACGAAGGGCCACGCGCCGACGCCAGCCTCGAGCGACTTGCCAAGCTGCGTCCGGTGTTTGCAGCGCGTGGCTCGGTGACCGCTGGCAACAGCTCCCAGATGTCGGACGGCGCTGGGGCCGTGCTGCTGATGAGCGAGGCTGCGGTCAAGCGCTACGACGTCAAACCCATTGCACGCTTCGCCGGTTATGCGGTGGCCGGCGTGCCCCCCCAGGTGATGGGCATCGGCCCCGTCGAGGCCATCCCGCGCGCGCTCGCCCTGGCCGGTGTCAGCCTTGGCGACATCGCCTGGACCGAGCTCAACGAGGCTTTTGCCGCCCAGGCGCTGGCCGTGATGCGTCAGCTCGATATGGACCCGGCAAGGGTGAATCCGCTCGGTGGGGCGATCGCGCTCGGTCATCCCCTGGGCGCCACCGGAGCGATCCGCACCGCGACGCTGATGTCGGCGATGCAGCGCGATCCGGCGTTGCGCTACGGCATGATCAGCATGTGCATTGGCACGGGTATGGGGGCCGCGGGGGTGTTCGAACGCGTGTGATGCCCATTCCGACCGGGCCGGTTCGCGTTGTGGAAACTACGGATTGGTAGCAAGTTGTTGATCGTTCGGCGTGATCGGGCGGTAACAATCTTTTATAATCCGTGCGTTTGTAGACGCGGGACCGGCCCGACGTCGCCGGGCTGAGGGGCCCGGTGACGGCCAGACGGCGGTCTCGTCCATTCCCACGAGTCTTTGGGCGAGAGGCGCATGATAAGAATCAAACGCGGTCTGGACCTGCCCATCACCGGCGCACCTGCGCAGCGTATCGAGGACGGTCGTCCCGTGCGCAGCGTGGCCGTCATCGGCTTCGACTACCACGGTATGAAGCCGACCATGGCGGTTCAGGTCGGCGACCGGGTGAAGCTGGGGCAGGTCCTTTTTTCCGACAAGAAGACGCCAGGCGTGGTGTTTACCGCGCCCGGTGCCGGCACGATCAGTGCGATTCATCGCGGTGAGCAGCGCGTGCTGCAATCGGTGGTGATCGACCTGGAGGGCGAGGACGCTGCCGACAGCGCCGTCGAGTTCGCACGCTACAGCGATGCGCAGATCGATGCCCTCGACGACGCCAAGGTGCGCGAAAGCCTGATTGAATCCGGTTTGTGGACCGCACTGCGCACGCGTCCGTACAGCAAGGTGCCGGCGATCGACGCCAAGCCGCGGTCGATCTTCGTCACCGCCATCGACACCCACCCGCTCGCGGCCGACCCCACCGTGGTCATCGCCGAGTACAAGGAAGACTTCGCGCGCGGCCTGCGCGTGCTGGCGCGCATCGCCCGCGTTGTCGTCTGTCATGCCGAGGGCACGCAGGTGCCTGGCGTGGGCCAGGGCGGCATCACTGGCGAGACTTTCGACGGTCCGCACCCTGCGGGGCTGGCGGGCACGCACATCCATTTCATCGATCCGGTCAGTGCGCACAAGAGCGTGTGGTACCTCAACTACCAGGACGTGATCGCGATCGGCAAGCTGTTCGCCACCGGCCGGCTGTGGACCGAGCGTGTGATCGCGCTTGGCGGGCCGATGGTTTCGAACCCGCGCCTGGTGCGTACGCGCCTGGGCGCCAGCCTGGATGAGCTCACCGCTGGCGAGGTCAAGGTCGGCAAGAAGGTGCGCGTGATTTCCGGCTCGGTGTTCGGTGGTCGCACTTCGCGCGGCGCCTGTGCCTACCTCGGCCGCTATCACCTGCAGGCCTCCTGCCTGGAGGAAGGTACGCAGCGCGAGATGCTGCACTACCTGCGCGCCGGTGCGGAGAAGCATTCGGTGCTCAACCTCTACATATCCAAACTGTCGGCGGGCAAGCTGTTCGACTTCACGACGTCGACCAACGGCAGTCCGCGCGCGATGGTGCCGGTCGGCAACTACGAAGAGGTGATGCCGCTCGACGTACTGCCCACTCAGCTGTTGCGTGCGCTCATCGTCGGCGACACCGATACGGCGCAGAAGCTCGGCGCGCTGGAGCTCGACGAGGAAGATCTCGCGCTGTGCACCTATGTGTGCGCGGGCAAGTACGAATACGGTCCCATCCTGCGGGATAACCTCACACGCATCGAGAAGGAGGGTTGAGAATGGGTCTGCGCTCCTGGCTCGACAGCATCGAGCATCATTTCGAAAAGGGCGGCAAGTACGAGAAGTTCTACGCCTTGTACGAAGCCATCGACACCGGCTTGTTCAAGCCCGGCAGTGTCACCCGCACCACCGCTCACGTGCGCGACGGTCTAGACCTCAAGCGCATGATGATCACGGTGTGGCTGTGCACCTTTCCGGCCATGTTCTTCGGCATGTGGAACGTCGGCTACCAGGCCAACACCATCCTTGCGGCCAACGCCGAACTGATGGCGGCCCAGGAGGGCTGGCGCTTCGCGCTGCTGGGCGGCATTGCCGGCTTCGACCCTGGCAGCCTGTGGGCGAATTTCCTGCATGGCGCGGCCTACTTCCTGCCGATCTACCTCACCACCTTCATCGTCGGCGGCTTCTGGGAGGTGCTGTTCGCCTCCATCCGCAAGCACGAGGTCAACGAGGGCTTCTTCGTCACCTCGGTGCTGTTCGCGCTGATCTGTCCGCCCGACATGCCGCTCTGGCAGGTCGCGCTCGGCATCAGTTTCGGCGTGGTCGTCGGCAAGGAGGTCTTCGGCGGTACGGGCAAGAACTTCCTCAATCCGGCGCTGACCGGTCGTGCCTTCCTGTACTTCGCCTACCCGGCGCAGATGTCGGGTGATGCGGTATGGACGGCGGTCGATGGCTACACCGGCGCAACCATGCTGTCCTTCGGCGCCTCGGGTGGCCTGGAGGCGATCATGGCCGGTGGTATCACCTGGTGGGATGCCTTCCTCGGCACGGTGCATGGCTCGATCGGCGAGACCAGCACGCTGGCGATCCTGCTCGGTGGCGCGGTGCTGCTGATCATGAAGATCGCAGCCTGGCGCATCGTGCTCGGCGTTTTCCTGGGCATGGTGGCGATGAGTCTGCTGTTCAACGCTATCGGCTCGGACACCAACCCGATGTTCGCGATGCCCTGGTACTGGCACCTGGTGATGGGCGGCTTCGCCTTCGGCATGATCTTCATGGCTACCGACCCGGTGTCGGCATCGATGACCAACACCGGCAAGTGGATCTTCGGTGCGCTGATCGGCGTCATGACCGTGCTCATCCGCGTGGTGAACCCGGCCTTCCCGGAAGGCATCATGCTGGCCATCCTGTTCGGCAACCTTTTCGCGCCGCTGATCGACCACTTCGTGGTGGCGGCCAACATCAAGCGGAGGCTCGCGCGCGATGTCCAATAAGGAATCCACATCCCGTACCCTGAAGGTGGCGCTGGCGGTCAGTCTCGTCAGCTCCGTCTTCGTGGCCGGGGCAGCGGTGTCGCTCAAGCCGCTGCAGACCCAGAATCGCCTGCTCGACAAGCAGCGCAGCATCGCCGCGATCGCTGGCATGGGCGGGCGGGAATTGCCCGCCGCCCAGGTGCGTGCGCTGTTCGGCGAGACCATCAAGGCACGCCTGGTCAACCTCGAGACCGGCGAGTTCGCCGACGACTTCGACGCCGTTACTTTCGACCCGCTCAAGGCTGCCAAGGACCCGCAGCAGTCCGTGCGCCTGTCCAAGGCGGAGGACGTGGCCTCGATCAAGCGTCGCGAGCGCTTCACGACGGTCTACATGATCGAGGATGCACAGGGCGGTATCGAGACCCTGATCCTGCCGATCCGCGGCTATGGCCTGTGGTCGACGCTGCACGGTTTCATGGCGCTCAAGGGCGACCTGAACACGGTGGTCGGCCTTGGTTTTCACCAGCATGCGGAGACGCCGGGCCTGGGTGGCGAGGTGGACAACCCGCGCTGGCGCAACCAGTGGGCGGGCAAGCGTCTGTTCGATGACCAAGGGCAGCTGGCAGTCGAGATCGTCAAGGGCACGGTCGATCCGCAGGCGAGCATGGCGGCCTATCAGGTCGACGGCCTGGCAGGTGCGACGCTGACCAGCAACGGCGTCAACAACCTGCTCCATTTCTGGCTGGGTGAGCAGGGCTTCGGCCCCTTCCTCGCCAAGCTGCGTTCGAAGGAGGCGTGATCATGGCCAAGCTCACTCCAAAGGAAGTCCTGCTCAATCCGGTCTTCAACAACAACCCGATCGCACTGCAGATGCTGGGCATCTGTTCTGCGCTGGCGGTGACGACCAATCTCAACACTGCGCTTGTGATGTCGATCGCGCTCACCCTGGTGACCGGTTTCTCCAGCCTGTTCGTGTCGCTGATCCGGGCGCAGATCCCGAGCTCGATCCGCATGATCGTGCAGGTGGTGATCATCGCCTCGCTGGTGATCGTGGTGGACCAGACGCTGAAGGCCTTTGCCTACAGCCTGTCCAAGCAGCTGTCGGTGTTCGTCGGCCTGATCATCACCAACTGTATCGTGATGGGACGTGCCGAGGGTTTCGCGATGCAGAACCCGCCGATGCTGTCCTTCCTCGACGGTATCGGCAACGGCCTGGGCTACAGCATGGTGCTGATCGCGGTGGGTTTCGTGCGCGAACTGTTCGGTGCAGGCAAGCTGTTCGGTGTCACCATCCTGCAGCCGGTGACCGAGGGCGGGTGGTATCAGCCCAATGGCCTGCTGCTGCTGCCGCCTTCGGCCTTCTTCCTGATCGGCTTCCTGATCTGGGGGCTGCGCGAGTGGAAGCGTGACCAGGTCGAGCACAACCAGTTCAAGATGGCACACCAGGTGCGCAAGGAGGCCTTCTGATGGAGCACTACCTGAGCCTCTTTGTTCGTGCCGTGTTCATCGAGAACATGGCGCTCGCCTTCTTCCTGGGGATGTGCACCTTCATCGCCATCTCCAAGAAGGTCGAGACCGCGATCGGTCTGGGTGTCGCAGTGGTCGTGGTGCAGACCATCACCGTGCCGCTCAACAACCTCGTCTATCACACCTTCCTCGCCGACGGCGCGCTGGCCTGGGCTGGCATGCCGGATGTGGACCTGTCCTTCATCGGCCTGCTGTCCTTCATCGGCATCATCGCGGCGACGGTGCAGATCCTGGAGATGCTGCTCGACAAGTTCGTGCCCAGCCTCTACAACGCGCTGGGCGTGTTCCTGCCGCTGATCACGGTCAACTGCGCGATCATGGGCGGGGTGCTGTTCATGGTCGAGCGCGACTACAACTTCAGCGAGTCGGTGGTGTACGGGCTGGGCTCGGGCTTCTCCTGGGGCCTGGCGATCGCGCTGCTGGCAGCCATCCGCGAGAAGCTGAAGTACAGCGACGTGCCGGATGGCCTGCAGGGCCTGGGCATCACCTTCATCACCATCGGTCTGATGTCCCTGGGCTTCATGTCCTTCTCGGGCGTGCAGCTGTAAGGAGGCAATGAAAAGATGAATCCGGAAATCGTACTGGGCATTGGCATGTTCACCGCCACGGTGCTGCTGCTGGCGGTGGTGATCCTGTTTGCCCGTTCAAAGCTCGTCGCCAGCGGCGACGTCACCATCGACATCAACGGCGAGAAGAAGATCACCGTGCCGGCCGGCGGCAAGCTGCTGCAGACCCTGGCCGAGAGCGGGCTCTTCCTGCCCTCGGCCTGCGGCGGCGGCGGTACCTGCGCGCAGTGCAAGTGCATCGTCAAGGAAGGCGGCGGTTCGATGCTGCCCACCGAGGAGTCGCACTTCACCAAGCGCGACGCGCGCGAGGGCTGGCGCCTTTCGTGCCAGACCGCCGTCAAGCAGGACATGAAGGTCGAGGTGCCCGAGGAAGTGTTCGGCGTGAAGAAGTGGGAGTGCACGGTCGAGTCCAACCCGAACGTCGCGACCTTCATCAAGGAGCTCACCCTGCGCCTGCCCGAAGGCGAGGACGTCCACTTCCGCGCCGGCGGTTACGTGCAGCTCGAGTGCCCGCCACACGTCGTCAGCTACAAGGACTTCGACATTCAGGACGAGTACCGCGGCGACTGGGACAAGTTCAACCTGTGGCGCTACGTGTCCAAGGTTGACGAGACCACCATCCGCGCCTACTCGATGGCGAACTACCCGGACGAGAAGGGCGTGGTGAAGTTCAACATCCGCGTCGCATCGCCCCCGCCGGGTCGTGACGACATCCCGCCGGGCAAGATGTCGTCGTGGGTGTTCAACCTCAAGAAGGGCGACAAGGTCACGGTGTACGGGCCCTTCGGCGAGTTCTTCGCGCGCGAGACCGATCATGAGATGGTCTTCATCGGTGGTGGCGCTGGCATGGCGCCGATGCGCTCGCACATCTTCGATCAGCTCAAGCGACTGAGCAGCCAGCGCAAGATCAGCTTCTGGTATGGCGCGCGCTCGATGCGCGAGGCCTTCTACGTCGAGGAGTTCGACAAGCTCGCCGCCGAAAACCCCAACTTCAAGTGGCACCTGGCGCTGTCCGACCCGCTTCCCGAGGACAACTGGACGGGCTACACCGGCTTCATCCACAACGTGCTGTACGAGAACTACCTCAAGGACCACCCGGCGCCCGAGGACTGCGAGTTCTACATGTGCGGCCCACCGATGATGAACGCCGCAGTGATCAAAATGCTGCTCGACCTTGGCGTGGAGCGCGAGAACATCATGCTCGACGACTTCGGCGGCTGATCCGCGTCTTCGCTTCAAGAACAACCGGTGCCGGCGATTGCCCGCACCGGTTTTTTTCGTCCTGGCGCTGGACTTCAGCGACTCCAGTGGTAGGCGAGCCCGCCGAGCAGTTCATGGAGTGCGAACCAGCCCGCATAGGCCGTGTTCTGGCTGGGCAGCAGGGGCAGGGCCTGATCGGCGCCTGCATCGTCCTCGCCGCCCCCGAGCCAGGCGGTGGGGGCCGGGATGACCGCCAGGCCTGCAGCCTCGAACTCCGCCTGTGCCCGCTTCATGTGCATCGCGTGGGTCACGAGCAGCACGGCGTCGATGTCCGCCGCACCCAGATGCACGGCGGAGAAGCGGGCATTCTCGCGTGTGTCGCGCGCCGCTGTCTCCACCCAGCGCGCCTCCAGCCCGAAGTCTTCGCGCAGGGCTGCCTGCATGAGCTGCGCTTCGGGTGTCTCGTCGCGGACCGTGCCGCCTGTGACGAGAATCGGCAGTCCGGTTTCGCGCGCCAGCCGCGCACCGTAACGCAGGCGCTCGAGCGCAAGGCGATTGACCGTCTCGCCGCCGAACTCGGGTGCGTGGCTGCGCCGGCCTGCACCAAGGATCACGATCGCCTGCGCCCGCCGGGCTGCATCCGCCTCGAGGGCTTGTGCATGTTCGACCTGGCGTACCAGCCAGCTCACGCTTGGTGGGCTTATCAGCAACAGGTTCAGCGCCACGCCGGACCACGCCAGGGCGTTGCCGAGGCGGCGCCAGCGCATGCCCAGCAGCAGGCCGAGCACGATTGGCAGCAGGGGCAGGAGCGGCGGCAGGACCAGTGCGGCGACGATCTTCTTGAGCCAGAACAGCAGGGGGGTGAGTGCGAGGTCCATCGCGCCGTGGTCCATCGTGATTTGTGGGTGAGGGAGGGCGGCAGTATTATCCGTGCATTCCAATTGTGCCGAGCGACATGTCTCGATCGCATCCTTCGTCCCATTCAAGTTGCGACCGTGTCCGCGGCCTCCGGCCGTTGCGCGGCGGCGTGGGGCAATGATGGCGCCGCGCGAGTTGCTCTGGCTGGCGGTGGCGGTGTTGGCCGGCTATGCGGCATGGCAGTTTCTGCTGGCGCTGAGGGGTGGGGCGGAGAGGCGCTCCGGGCGTGATCCCGGGGCTGCGACAGGCGCTGCGCCGGACGAGGGCGACGATGATGACCATGTCGACTACGCGCCGGTGCTGCGCAAGGACCTGGGCGCGCAGCCTGCTGCCGTGGCAGCGCCTGCCCAAGCCGGCGCGGACGACGAGCGCTTCCGGCTCCAGCTCGAGAACCAGCATCTGCAGCGCCAGCTCGCCGCGCTCGAAGGCGTTGTCGCCCGCCAGCAGGAGGAGATCGCCAACCTGCTGGCCGACATCGATGATCTGAGCGCGCGCCAGTCGCACGAGCTCATCGAGCCTGGCTCGTCGCCCGAATACAGCGAGGCCTTGGTGCTTGCGCGCCAGGGCCTCAACGCCGGCATGATTGCCGAGCGCTGCGGGATCACCCTGGCCGAGGCCGAGCTCGTCCTCGTGGTGGCGAAAGGCGCGGGTGGGCATTCATGAATTTGCCGCCGGGCCTTCGGGGTGAGGCGGGTGCGCTCCGCCGTCGCGCACTGCGCCGCGCCGGGCTGGCCCTGGCCGGGGCAGTCGTGCTCGGGGTTCTTCTTCTTGCCTACGGTGAGCGCCAGCCCCGACCGTCCGCCGTGGCGTCCGCGCTGCCGGTGGCGCCGGATCCCGAGCGGGTGCAGACGCCGGTTGCGGACACAAAGGTCGTGCCGGATGAAACCTCCGGCCTGGGTGCGGTTGTCGAGCGCCTTGTCGATTCGCCAGCACAGGTACAGGCGGATGCGTCCACAGCCATTGCGCCCGCCGTGCCCGTGGTCGAGCCCGTGGCGGGCGTGTTGCTGCCGCTGGCTGCGGTGCAGCCGGGCGGAGAGGGGATTTATCTCCAGCTGGGCGTGTTCGGGGACGTGAGCAACGCGCTGGCGGTGTACGAGCGCCTTGCGGAGGCTGGCATGGAGGCCCGTATCCAGAGCCGGGTCGTCGTCGGCCCATTTGCGGACCGGCGTGCAGCGGAGCGGGCTCAGGCTGCGCTGCGCAAGGCAGGGGAGCCCGAAGGCATCCTTGTGCCACCCCGGTCCAGATGAAGCGTCGTTGAAGGGCTGTGCGAGCCCCCTGTCGGATAACAACCTAGGAGTGAGAGATGCAGATCAAGAGCCCTGTCTTCGGCAACATCGAGATCGCCGACGAGAAAGTCCTCGATTTCCCCGCAGGCCTGCCGGGTTTCGAGCATTGCCGCCGCTTTGCGCTGGTGCATGAGGAGGGCCATGACCCCGACGTCTTCCTGCTGCAGAGCCTCGATGACGCCGAGGTTGCGTTCTCGGTGACGGGTCCCGAGCGTCTGGGCATCAACTTCGAGTTCGAGCTGGACGACGAAGAGCTTGCCCTGCTGCAACTGAGCGAGCCCGCGGATGCCGCGGTGGCGGTCATCATCCGCCGGGAGGCCGAAGATGAGGCCGGGCCTGCGTCCACAGGCCTGCGTGCGAACTTCATGGCGCCACTCGTCATCAATGCGGCCACCCGCAGGGGCCTGCAGAAGGTCATCAGCAAGCTGGGTTGCGAGATTACGCTGCGCGCGCAGAGCTGACCTGGCGTTTGAAGCAGAGCGCAGGTGCGCCTGCGGCTGTGTGCCACCGCGCGCCGGTTACAATGCGGCCTTTACGAACTTGGAGCTTCACCCATGGCGAGACAGATCATTTCCACGCCCGATGCCCCGGCTGCGATCGGCCCTTATTCGCAGGCCGTCAAGGTCGGCAACCAGGTTTTCCTCTCCGGTCAGATCGGTCTCGATCCGGTCAGCATGCAGCTCGCCGACGGTGTCGAAGCGCAGGCCGTGCGCGTGTTCGACAACCTGAAGGCAGTGGCCGCCGCTGCGGGCGGGGGCTTTGCCGATGTGGTCAAGATCAATATCTACCTTACCGATCTGGCCAACTTTGGTGTCGTCAACGAGATCATGACGCGCTACTTCGCCGAGCCCTATCCCGCGCGCGCGACGGTCGGTGTTCGCGAGTTGCCGCGCGGCGCCCTGGTCGAGGCCGACCTGGTGCTGGTTCTCGACTGAGCCCCCGTCAGCGGCGGGCCGGGTCGGGTCGTGGGCGCAGTGGAGCCGGCGCGCGGCTGGGAGGGCGTGGGTAGCCAGCTTGCCGTTCGCCTGGCGAAGCTCGATCTGCGTGGCCCGCGCGACCTGCTGCTGCACCTGCCCCTGCGCTATGAGGACGAGACCAGGCTGACGCCGATCGCCAGTGCGCGACCGGGTTGGCCGGCCCAGGTGGAGGGCGAGGTGGTGTCCTGCGAGGTGGTGCTGCGGCCGCGCAGGCAGCTGGTTGCACGCATCGCCGACGCTTCAGGTGCGCTGGTCGCGCGCTGGCTCAATTTCTACCCTTCGCAGAAGCAGCAGCTTGCCGTCGGTCGCCGCGTTCGCCTGTTCGGCGAGGTGCGGGGCGGCTTCTTCGGCGATGAGATGGTGCATCCGCGCGTACGCGCGGTGGAGGCCGGCGAGGGCCTGCCCGAGGCGCTCACACCGGTGTATCCCACCACGGCCGGCCTTGGCCAGGCGACCTTGCGCAAGCTGGTGGCGCGTGCGCTGCGCAGCGAACGCCTCGATGAGCTGCTGCCTGGCGATTGGCTGACACAGCTCGACCTGCCCGGCTTTGCCGAGGCCTTGAAGGCCCTGCATTGCCCCTCACCTGATGTCTCGCCGGCGGATCTGGAGTCGCGCCAGCATCCGGCCTGGCGGCGCATGAAGTTCGAGGAATTGCTGGTACAGCAGTTGTCGCTGCGGCGCGCCTACCTTGCCCGTCGCGCGCGCTCGGCCGTGCCCCTGCCCGACACGCGTGCGCTGACAGCGGCGCTGCTCGATGTGCTGCCCTTTGCGCCCACGGGCGCGCAGCGCCGGGCGGCGGCGGAGATCGCCGCGGACCTTGCCGCGCCGCACCCCATGCAGCGCCTGCTGCAGGGCGACGTGGGCTCAGGCAAGACCCTGGTGGCGGCGCTTGCCATGCTGCAGGCGGCCGAGAACGGCTGGCAGGCGGCGATGATGGCGCCGACCGAGATCCTTGCCGAACAGCACCACCGCAAGCTCGCCGCCTGGTTCGAGCCGCTCGGTCTCGAGCTGGCCTGGTTGTCGGGCAGCCGGCGCAAGCGTGAGCGCGAGGCAGCGCTTGCGCGCCTGCAGCGCGGCGAGGTGCTTCTCGCAGTGGGCACCCATGCGCTGCTGGAAGACCCGGTCAATCTGCCGCGGCTTGCGCTTGCGGTGGTCGACGAGCAGCACCGCTTCGGCGTTCGCCAGCGCCTTGCGCTGCGCGAGAAGGGGGCCTTCGGGCAGCGTCCGCACATGCTCATGATGTCGGCCACGCCGATACCGCGCACCCTGGCGATGACGCATTACGCCGACCTCGACGTCTCGGTGCTCGACGAGCTGCCGCCGGGGCGCACGCCGATCCGTACCCGGTTGGTGTCGGACGCACGGCGCGACGAAGTGGTCACCCGCGTGCGCGCAGCCTGCCTGGGCGGCCGTCAGGCCTACTGGGTATGTCCGCTCATCGAGGAGTCCGAAGCCTTGCAGCTGCAGACCGCGCAGGAGACCTACGACACGCTGGTCGCGGCGCTGCCCGAGCTGCGCGTGGGACTCGTCCATGGCCGCCTGAAGAGTGACGAGAAGTCCGCGACCATGGCTGCCTTTGCGGCCGGCGAACTTGACGTGCTGGTAGCCACCACGGTCATCGAGGTCGGCGTGGATGTCCCCAATGCCAGCCTGATGGTGATCGAGCACGCCGAGCGCTTCGGCCTTGCCCAGCTCCACCAGCTGCGCGGTCGGGTCGGGCGTGGAACGGTGGAGTCGGTGTGCATCCTGATCTACGCCCAACCCCTGTCGCAGACCGGTCGTGAGCGCTTGAAGGTCATCTTCGAGCACACCGACGGCTTCGAGATCGCACGCGCCGACCTGCGCATCCGCGGCCCGGGAGAGTTTGTGGGTGCGCGTCAGAGCGGCGTGCCCTTGCTGCGTTACGCCAGCCTGGAAGACGACGGCGACCTGATCGATCCCGCACGCGAGCTGGCCGAGCATCTGCTGGCGCACGAGCCGGCGCGCGCAGAGGCGTTGATGCGGCGCTGGCTGGGTGCGCGCGAGGGCTTGCTGCAGGCCTGAGAACTCATGCGCGCGGTGTCGCTGAGCGCTCATGCGCGCGGTGTCGACCGGCGAGGTTGGTAGAATGCCGGCCTCCGTCCGTTTCTCTGTTCATGCGCACCCGAATTCACCACGAAACCTGGCACCCGGTGCCGCCGCGCGCCACGCTGCCGCCGCTGCTGCGCCCCTGGCTGACCGATCCCGCGTCGCTGACGGCCCGCATCAAGGCGCGTTGTGGTTGTTTCGCCGTGCGCGTGCTGCGCCAGGGCTTGGGTCAGGCCCAGCGCGACGAGGCTGCGGTGCTTAGCCTGCGTCCGGGTGAGCGGGTGTGGGTGCGCGAGGTGCTGCTGATGGCCGACGGGCGGCCGGTGGTCTTCGCGCGCTCCCTGCTGCCGCGCGCCAACGTGCGCGGCGCGTGGAATCTGTTCCACGGTCTTGGCGCACGGCCGCTTGGCGCCGCACTGTTTGCCGACCCTGCCATCGCGCGCTCGCCGCTCACCTGCGCCCGGCTCGACCGCCGTGACGCGCGCTATCATCGGGCAAGTGCCGTGCTTGCCTCCACCACCAGCGCCGGGGTCCTCGGGCACGACCTGTGGGGACGGCGCTCATTGTTCCGCCTTCACGGCCGTGCGCTCATGGTGAGCGAGTTCTTCCTGCCCGCGATCTTCGACCTGTCACAATGATCCAGACGATGCCTCTCGCCGACCGCCTGCCCCTGTATGCCCGCCTGATGCGCATCGACAAGCCGATCGGCACGCTGCTGCTGCTGTGGCCGACACTATGGGCGCTGTGGGTGGCGGCAGAGGGCTGGCCGCCGCTGCACATCCTGCTCATCTTCGTGCTCGGCACCTTTCTGATGCGTTCGGCCGGCTGCGTGATCAACGACTATGCCGACCGCGACTTCGATGGCCATGTCGAGCGCACTGCCAACCGGCCGCTGGCGACCGGTGCGGTGAGCACGCGCGAGGCGCTGTGGCTGGCAGGGGGGCTCGCCGTGCTTGCCTTCCTGCTTGTGCTGCCGCTCGACGCGCTGGTGATCTGGATGTCGATACCCGCGCTCTTTCTCGCCGCCAGCTATCCCTTCACCAAGCGCTTCTTCGCGCTGCCGCAGGCCTACCTGGGCCTGGCCTTCGGCTTCAGCATCCCGATGGGTTTTGCGGCGGTGCAGGGCACGGTTCCCGCCCTCGCCTGGCTGATGCTGCTCGCCAACACCTTGTGGACCATCGCCTACGACACCGAGTACGCCATGGTCGACCGCCCGGATGATCTCAAGATCGGCATCAAGACCTCGGCCATCACCTTCGGCTGCTTCGACGTGGCCGCGGTCATGCTGTGCTACGCGGGCGCAATTGCCCTGCTGGCTGTCGTGGGCGGGATGATCTCGGCGGGGGCGGCCTACTACCTCGGCCTCGTCCTCGCGGCCGGCATCGCCGGCTACCACTATGTCCTGATCCGCGGCCGCGAGCGTGCGGCGTGCTTCAAGGCCTTCCGCCACAACAACTGGTTCGGTGCCGCCGTGTTCGCCGGCATCGTCCTCGACCATCTGCTGCGCGCGGCTTGAGCGTCGTGCGTCGTGCCCGAACCCCCTTTGCGCTTGCCCCCCTTTTGCGCCTGAACGCCTCTTTCCGGACCTGCCCATGCACTTCATGACCGCCCTCCAGGCTGCCTGGCAGCAGCGCGACAGCCTGCTCTGTGTCGGCCTCGACCCCGATCCTGCCAAGCTCCCGGCCCATCTGCAGGGTCGACCCGATGCCATTTTCGAGTTCTGCAAGGCCATCGTGGACGCCACCGCCGACCTGGTGTGCTGCTTCAAGCCGCAGATCGCCTATTTCGCGGCCCACCGTGCCGAGGACCAGCTCGAGGCGCTGATCGCCCACATCCACGCCGCTCATCCCGCCACCCCGGTGATCCTCGACGCCAAGCGTGGAGATATCGGCAGCACGGCCGAGCAGTACGCCGTGGAGGCTTTCGAGCGCTTCAAGGCCGATGCCATCACGGTCAACCCTTACATGGGGCGCGATTCGGTCGACCCCTATCTGGCCTGGCCCGACAAGGGCGTAATCCTGCTCTGCCGCACCTCCAATCCGGGCGGTTCGGATCTCCAGTTCCTCGAGGTCGACACCCCGCACGGCCGCATGAAGCTCTATGAGCACGTGGCCCGTACCGTCGCCGAGGACTGGAATGCCAGCGGCAATTGCGGCCTCGTGGTCGGCGCCACCTTCCCGGCCGAGATCGCGCGCGTGCGCGAACTCACCGGGGACATGCCGCTGCTGGTGCCCGGCATCGGTGCCCAGGGCGGCGACATCGCCGCCACGCTCACGGCGGGCCGCACGGCGAACGGCACCGGGCTGATGATCAACTCCTCGCGCGCCGTGCTCTATGCCGGCAAGGGCGAGGACTTCGCCGATGCCGCGCGCCAGGTGGCGCTCGACACCCGCGACGCGATCAACGCCCAGCGCTGAGCGCGCGCACGCCACCGCGGCTGCAACTTCCAGCCGGATGCGGCGTCCACCAGCGCCCGTGCCTGCCGTGGCCCGCATCCATCACGAGACGCCCAGCATGAAATACGACGACCTCCGCGACTTCATCTCCCAGCTCGAGGCGCGCGGCGAGCTCAAGCGCATCACCGTTCCGGTCGACACCCACCTCGAGATGACCGAGATCGCCGACCGCGTGCTGCGCGCGGGTGGCCCCGCGCTGTTGTTCGAGAAGCCGGTGACCAAGGGCGTGGCGCAGTCCATCCCGGTGCTCGCCAATCTCTTCGGTACGCCGCAACGGGTGGCGATGGGCATGGGTGAGGACGTCGCCGACGGCAACTGGAGCACGCCGCTGCGCGAAGTCGGCAAATTGCTCGCCTACCTCAAGGAGCCCGAGCCGCCCAAGGGCCTCAAGGACGCCTGGGAGAAGCTGCCGGTACTCAAGCAGGTGCTGAACATGGCGCCCAAGGAGGTCCGTTCCGCCCCCTGCCAGCAAGTGGTGTGGCAGGGCGACGAGATCGACCTCGCCAGGCTGCCGATCCAGCACTGCTGGCCGGGGGATGCGGCGCCACTGATCACCTGGGGCCTGGTGGTGACGCGTGGGCCGCACAAGAAGCGTCAGAACCTGGGCATCTACCGTCAGCAGGTGATCGGCCGCAACAGAGTGATCATGCGCTGGCTGGCGCATCGCGGCGGTGCGCTGGACTTTCTCGAGCACCAGCGCGCGCATCCGGGCGAGCCTTTCCCGGTGTCGGTCGTGCTCGGCTGCGATCCGGCCACCATCCTCGGTGCCGTGACGCCGGTGCCGGATACGATCTCTGAGTACCAGTTCGCCGGCCTGCTGCGCGGTGCCAAGACCGAGCTGGTGAAGTGCATTGGCAACGATTTGCAGGTGCCGGCATCGAGCGAGATCGTGCTCGAAGGCGTGATTCATCCGAACGACATGGCGCCCGAAGGGCCCTACGGCGACCACACCGGCTACTACAACGAGGTTTCCGACTTCCCGGTGTTCACCATCGAGCGCATCACCATGCGCCGCGAGCCGATCTACCACAGCACCTATACCGGCAAGCCGCCCGACGAGCCGGCGATGCTGGGCGTGGCGCTGAATGAGGTCTTCGTGCCGCTGCTGCAGAAGCAGTTCACCGAGATCGTCGATTTCTATCTGCCGCCCGAGGGCTGCTCCTACCGCTTGGCGGTGGTCAGCATCAGGAAGCAGTACCCGGGCCACGCCAAGCGCGTCATGTTCGGCATCTGGAGCTTCCTGCGCCAGTTCATGTACACCAAGTTCATCATCGTGGTGGACGAGGATGTGAACATCCGTGACTGGAAGGAGGTGATCTGGGCGCTCACCACGCGCATGGACGCCACTCGCGACACCACCCTGGTCGATAACACGCCGATCGACTATCTCGACTTCGCCAGCCCGGTCGCCGGCCTGGGCAGCAAGATGGGCCTGGATGCGACCAACAAGTGGCCGGGTGAGACCAGCCGCGAGTGGGGCACGCCGATCGTCATGGACGACGCAGTCAAGGCGCGGGTGGACGCGATGTGGGGCGAGCTCGGGCTGTAGGCGGCAGACCGGCCAGCTTGCGTCTTGCAGTTGCGTTGTCTGCGGATTCGCGGCATGGTCCGCGCTTCGCCCACCCACCCATCCGGTGCGGACGCCTTGGCGCGGTCCGCGCTACGAGGAGCCTCGATGAACAGCCCCCACCCGGCCCCGCTGGCCGCCGGCCAGCCGTCCGAGAACATGGTCACGGTGACCCATCTGGTGTACGCCCTGCACGCCTTCGCGGTGTTCACCGCGGTGGCCGGCTCGGCGACCATCATCTTCAGCTTCATTGCCAGCCTGCCGTCGATCGCGGCGGTGGTCATCAACTACTGGAACCAGACGGCGGTACGCGGTACCTGGCTGGAGAGCCACTTCCGCTGGCAGATCCGCACCTTCTGGTTCGCAGTGATGTGGGTCGCTGTGGCGGTGCTGATGGTGCTGACCGTGATCGGCGTGCCCTTCGCCATCCTGGTGATCCTGCTCGCCGGGCTGTGGATCCTGTACCGCGTGGTGCGTGGCTGGTGGGTGCTGACGCAGCGGCGCGGCCTGCCGATGGACTGATCAAGGCGTTGCCGTCCACAGCCATTCGAGCAGGGCATCCTGTGCCGCGGCGCTGTTGTGGGCCTCAGGGTGATTGACCATCATCACCACCGCATGGCGGTGGCCATTACGGTCGAGCAAGTAGCCGCCGATCGCTCGCACGCCGTTGAGCGTGCCGGTCTTGATGTGGGCCTGGCCGTTGGCCGGGCTGCCCGCCAGGCGGCGGCGCGCCGTGCCATCTACGCCCGCCATTGGCAGCGCGGCGATGTACTCGGGCATCCACGGACGCTGCCAGGCCGCCACCAACATGCGGCCGAGGCTGTCGGCGCGGATGCGCTCGATGCGGGACAGGCCGGAGCCGTTGTCGATGACCAGCCCCTCGGTGGCGATGCCTGCGGCGGCGAGCTGGGCGCTCGCGACGCGTGCGCCGCCGACCACCATGTCCGCTGCGTCCTGATGCGCCGTCCCAAGGCTGGCCAGTAACTGGCGCGCGATGACGTTGCTCGACCACTTGTTCATGTCGCGGATGATTTCGGCAAGGGGCGGCGAATCGTCGCTGAACAGCGGTTGCGTGCCGCTGGCCGGACGCACGCCCGCACGCACGCTGCCGCCCAGGTGTCCGCCGACTTCGCTCCACAGCGCGGCGACCAGGGCGACACCGAATTCGGCTGGTGGGAGAGGTGCGGCACTCCATGTGCGCGGGCCGCAGGCGGCGGGCAGGGTGCCGCTCAGCACCAGTCGACGCCCGCCTTCGATGCTGGCCTGCAGGTCGCGGTACCAGGTCCCGCAGGGGGCACTGGAGGTGAGGATGCGGTTGTCGATGACGATGCCGGCGAGCGGCGGCTCGGCGGCAAGGGTGACCGGCTCGTTGGCGCCCTTGCCCGGGTAGAGTCCGAGCAGCAGGGTGTTGTAGTGCAGCAACAGGCCGTGTGGACCGCTGTTGTAGGGGCGCAGGCCGCGTCCGTCGAAGGCATCGGGGTCGTGGGGTGGCAGGCGTAGCGCTGATGCATCGAGCACGATGTCGCCCTCGATGCGCTCGATACCCAGTGCACGCAGCCGGCGCAGCAGTTTCCACAGGCGGTCATAGCCGAGCACCGGATCGGCGCCGCCGACGAGGAAGAGGTCGCCGTGCAGCACGCCTTCGCGTACGCGCCCCGTCATGGCAATCTCGGTGCGCCAGGTATGCGCCGGGCCGAGGTGCTCGAGTGCAGCGAAGGCGGTGACCAGTTTCATCACCGAGGCGGGGTTCATCGCGCGCTCGGCGTTGACTGCCAGTGTAGGCTGAGCGCCGGTGTCGACCGGCTGCACCCAGATGGAAACCGCATCCACCGGAATTCGTGCGGCGTCGAGTGCGAGTCGCACGCTGGCCGGCAGGGTGGTGCTGGCACTGGTTTGTTGCGCTGCACAGAGCATCAGCGCGAGTACGAAGGCCTTGCTGATGCGCGTAAAAATAAGACTTATCCTGCGGAAATGCGTCATGTTCGTGCCGGATTCACTGACGATCTGGCTGCAGACTGGATTAGCATTGCAAACATAAGGCAATGGAAATCACGCAATGCAGCATGGGTTGCGTTACCAGCGGCACACAGCTTGCCGGAAAGGATCGGATTATGAGCGGATTCGGACACTACGAGCGCACTGCAGACGAGCTTGAGCGCGAGATCGTCAAGCGCGGCATTGCAATCGGCATCGACTGGCAGGATGCCGCGCGCCTGCGTGAGCTGGCGGCGAGAGCGCTGAGCTGCACGCCGGGTTGCATGATGAAGATGCTGCGCAGTCCCATTCGACAGGAAAAGCTAACCGGAGAGCTGTTCGCGCTTTCCGAGCTGATGTTCGAGAACATGCGCCAGAGCGCGGAGGTGGGCATGCATACCCACGGTGGGCCGGCCTGGAAGGCATTTGGGCGCGCCCTCTATGAGGCCTACGACGCCGGGGTGGTGCGCGACGCCGACCCTGTTCCCGCCATGGAGGGGTGAAGCTGCGATGAGGGTGAACGGGGCCGGCGCGGGCACGGCCCCACTGCGTCAGGCCAGCGTGCGTTCTGCGGCAAACAGTTCGGCAACGGTCTCGCGGCGGCGGATCTCGTGCATTTCGCTGCCGTCGATGAGCACCTCTGCCGCACGCGGGCGGGTGTTGTAGTTCGAGCTCATCGTCATGCCATAGGCGCCGGCGGACAGGATGGCGAGCAGATCGCCGGCGTTGACCTTCAGACTGCGGTCATGGGCAAGGAAATCGCCACTTTCGCAGATCGGTCCGACAATTTCGTACACCTGCTCGTCGCCGTCATGCGGGGTTACGGCGACCACCTCGTGCCAGGCATCGTAGAGCGCTGGACGGGCAAGGTCGTTCATGGCGGCATCGACGATCGCGAAGTTCTTCGTCTCGCCCGGCTTGAGGTACTCGATGCGGGTGAGCAGCAGGCCGGCGTTGCCGACCAGGGAGCGTCCGGGCTCGAAGCACAGCTCTTCCTCGCGCCCTGCGAATACAGCCAGCAGGGGGGCGAGGTAGTCGGCCACCGTCGGCGGCATCTCGTCACGGTAGCGGATGCCAAGTCCGCCGCCTAGGTCGATGTGCTCAAGGGCGATGCCCGCGGCACCGAGCCGGTCGACCAGATCGAGCAGCTTCTGTGCGGCCTCGGCCATCGGTGCCGGGTCGAGGAGCTGGGAGCCGATGTGGCAGGCGATGCCTGCGACGCGCAGGTTCGGTAGCGCCGCTGCGCGCTGATAGAGCGCGAACGCGTCGGCGAAGGCGACGCCGAACTTGTTGCCCTTCAGTCCGGTCGAGATGTAGGGGTGGGTCTTCGGGTCGACATCGGGATTCACGCGCAAAGCGATCGGTGCCGTGCTGCCGAGTTCGCCGGCCACGGCGTTCAGGCGCTCGAGTTCTGCCGCAGACTCGACGTTGAAGCAGCGGATGCCCGCCTCGAGGGCGATGCGCATCTCGGCTGCGGTCTTGCCGACGCCGGAGAAGACGATGCGGTCGGCACGTCCGCCTGCGGCCAGCACGCGTGCAAGCTCGCCTGCCGACACGATGTCGAAGCCGGCGCCCAGGCGCGCGAATACCGACAGGATGCCCAGGTTCGAGTTGGCCTTGACCGCATAGCACACCAGGGCGCGGCGGCCGGCGAGTGCCTCTTGCCATGCCGTGAAGGCCGACTCGAGCGCGGCCCGGGAATAGACGTAGGTGGGCGTGCCGAAGCGCGCTGCGATGTCGGCCAGCGGCCGCTCCTCGAGCCAGAGTGCGCCTTCGCGCAGCTGCAGCGTGGGTACCGGCAGGTTGGGGCAGGCAGGGGTGTTGGCGTTCATTCGATCAGGCGTTCCGGGCGCAGGTCCGCAGGGACGATGGGTTTGTTATGATCGGCGCCCGCCGGGGCCTGTCCGCCGGGGGCAGGCAGGTAGAGCGGGCCTTTGATGCCGCATGCCGACAGCAGCGCGCAGGCAAGCGCGATCGCGGTGAGTTTGGCTCGCATGGCCGTCATTCTGGAAAAACCGGAATCCTAACAGAAGGAATCAGCATGGAAGAGTCTGCATTCAACGCCCTTGCCGAAGCCGAGCTCGCCCGCATCGAGACCGCACTCGAGGCGTGTGGGGCGGACATCGATATCGAACCCAAGCCGGGCGGCATCCTCGAGCTCGAGTTCGACAATGGCAGCAAGATGATCATCAACCGTCACACCGCCGCGCGGGAGATCTGGGTTGCGGCGAAGTCGGGCGGTTTCCACTTCCGCTTCGAGGGTGAAAGCTGGGTCAATACGCGTGACGGCCGTGAGCTGTGGGCCATGCTTGCGGACCTCGTTGCCGCCCAGGCCGATCAGCCCGTGCAGCTGAATCCGCAAGCCTGAGCGAGCTCAGCGCCCGATGGGGGTCGGCATGCGATCCACCACGGGTGCCGGAGCCTGAGCCGGAGGGGGCAAGGGGGGCAGGCGCGCAGGCGGCGCCGGCGGGATCGCCTCGCTGGGGGCTTCCATGGCCGGTGAGGTGTCGGCTGCGAACATCTGTTGCAGCCAGTCCGGCGCGGCAGGCGGCTCGGGGGGCGCGTATTCCGCGTAGTGGAAGTCCTGTCGCGTACCCAGGCCATTGTCGACCAGGATCAGCCCGTTGGGGCGTGGCAGCTGCGTTTCGGGCACGCCTTCCAGGGCGCTGGCCATGTAGTTGATCCAGATCGGCAGCGCCGCCGCGCCGCCCGTCTCGCCGCGCCCCAGGTTGCGGGGCTGGCTGTGGCCGACCCAGGCCACGGCTACGAGTTCGGGGTGATAGCCGCAGAACCAGGCGTCGACATAGTCGTTGGTCGTCCCGGTCTTGCCGGCCAGGTCGGTGCGCTTGAGGCTGCGCGCGCGGGTCGCCGTGCCACTCTGGACCACGTCGCGCATCATCGAGTCCATGAGCCAGGCGTTGCGGGCGTCGATCACACGCGGTGCGCTCTGGCCTGCGACCGGCGGGTCGGTGCGGGCGATCAGGCGACCGTTGCCATCGTAGATCTCCTTCACGATGTAGGGCTCTATGCGATAGCCGCCGTTGGCGAATACCGCATAGCCCGCGGCCATCTCCCAGGGCGTCGCTGCGCCTGCGCCCAGTGCCAGCGTCAGGTAGGCCGGGTTGCGCGCGCCATCGAAGCCAAAGCGGGTGAGGTAGTCGCGGGCATACTCCGGGGTGATCTGCTCGAGCAGGCGGATCGCGACCATGTTCTTGGAGCGTGCGAGCGATTCGCGCAGGGTCATCGGCCCGGCATAGCGGCCGTCGTAGTTCTTGGGCTCCCAGGCCTTGCTGCCGGTGACGCCGGCCGGGTAGTAGAGCGGTTCGTCGGCAAGCACGTTGCCCGGGCCGAACTCGCGCTCGAGCGCAGCCGAGTAGATGAAGGGCTTGAAGCTCGATCCAGGCTGGCGCAGCGCTTGGGTGACGTGGTTGAACTTGTTGCGATTGAAGTCGAAACCGCCAACCAGGGCGCGCACCGCGCCAGTGCGCGAGTCGATCGACACGAGGGCGGCCTGCACCTCGGGTAGCTGGGCAATCTCCCAGGCGTCGTTGCCGCTGTTGCGCAGGCGCACGACAGCGCCGGGGCGGATGCGGCGGCTCTGTGGCGCCTTTTCGGCGAGCATGGGGGCAACGAAGGCGAGGCCTTTGCCGCTGATCGTGATCTGCTGGCCTCTGCGGTAGGCAACGACCTCCTTGGGCGAAGCCTTGACGACCAGTGCCGCGAGCAGGTCGCCATGGTCGCTGTGGTCGCTCAGCGCTTCGTCCAGGCGCGCGGCGTCGACCATTCCCGAGGGCAGGTCGACAAATGCCTCCGGGCCGCGGTAGCCGTGGCGGCGGTCATAGTCGAGCACGCCGCGACGCAGGGCGGCATAGGCGGCCTCCTGGTCCTTGCGGGTCACCGTGGTGACGATGCGGATACCCAGTTCGTAGGCCTGCTCGCCGAACTGTTCGACGGCAATCTGGCGCGCCATCTCCGCGACATGGTCGCCGGGCACGACGATGTCCTGGTTCTTGCGGGCAGCCGCGATGTCGCGCTGGCTCTGCTTCGGGGTGGCGAATGCAAGCGCCTCTTCGTATTGCGTACTACTGATATAGCCAGCCTCGAGCATGCGGCGCAGCACGTATTGCTGGCGTACCGCTGCGCGTGCCGGATTGACGATCGGGTTGAAGGCGGAGGGCGCCTTGGGCAGGCCGGCAAGCATGGCCGCTTCGGGCAGGTTCAACTGGTCGAGTGTCTTGCCGTAGTAGGCGCGCGCAGCTGCAGAGAAGCCATAGGCGCGCTGCCCGAGGAAGATCTGGTTGATGTAGAGCTCGAGGATCTGGTCCTTGCTGAGGTTCTGCTCGATCTTGAGCGAGAGCAGGATCTCGTAGAGCTTGCGGTTGTAGGTCTTCTCGCGCGAAAGAAAGAAGTTGCGCGCAACCTGCATGGTGATCGTCGATGCGCCCTGGCCGCGGCCTCCGGTCGATAGATTGGCGATCGCCGCGCGCGCAAGACCGACCAGGTCGATCCCGGGGTGCTCGTAGAAACGCTCGTCTTCGGCGGCCAGGATGGCGTGCTTCAGCGTCGACGGAACGTCGGCGATGCGAACTACATCACGGCGTTCTTCGCCGAATTCGCCGATGAGGTGGCCGTCCGCCGTATATACTCGCAGCGGCACGCGCGGCCGGTAGTCGGTGAGCGTGTCGAGGGCAGGGAGATTCGGCCAGGCAAAAAAGGCCATCGCCGCAAGTGTGGCGAGGCCGAGAGTGATCAGCGCAAGCAGCGCTGTGATCGGATACAGGACCCAGCGCATGGGAAATCCGGGGTTGTGGCAGGTGGGCAGGCATTATAAGGGAAGCGCAAGTCTGGCCCCAGTCGATCCTGTATGCAGCATGTGTCAGAAATGCAGTTTGCTTTACACCCCATGGCCTTGTTGCTAGCATTCTAGAAGCCTGCTCAGGTTCTGCGCGTAACATAAAGAAATGTAAGGACTTTCTTTGTGATTGAAATCCCCTTTCTCAGCTCAGCGGCACGTCAGCTTGCCGGGCTCGACATCTCGTCCTCATCGGTCAAGCTGGTCGAGTTGTCCGGGGGTGACAAGGACGCTTACAAAGTCGAGCGCTACGCAATCGAGTCCTTGCCGCGTGACGCCGTCGTCGACGGCAACATCGCCAACCTTGAGGCGGTCAGCGAGGCGATCAAGCGCGCGTTGCGCCGTTTCGGTGGCAGCGTCCGCAATGTTGCGGTGGCCCTGCCGTCGTCGTCGGTCATTACCAAGAAGATCATCCTGCCTGCGGGCTTGCGCGAAACCGAGATGGAGTTCGCCGTCGAGTCCGAGGCCAATCAGTACATCCCGTTCGCACTCGAGGAGGTCAATCTCGACTTCCAGGAGATCGGGCCGGCGCCCGGCAGCCAGGGTGACGTCGAGGTGCTGATTGCCGCGTCGCGCAAGGACAAGGTCGAGGATCGGGTTGCCGTGGCCCAGGCTGCCGGGCTCAAGGCGGTCATCGTCGATGTCGAGTCGCTCGCCACCGAGGCCGCGCTGGAACTGGTCTGCCGCCAACTGCCACGCGCAGGCGCCGATCAGGTCGTCGCCCTGGTCGATGTCGGTGCCAATGTCATGAACGTCACGATGTTTCGCAACGGGCAGTCGCTCTATGCACGCGAGCAGGCCTTCGGTGGCGTGCAGCTCACCCAGGACATTGCGCGCCAGTATGGCATGAGCTTCGAGGAGGCCGAGACCGCCAAGCGCGCCGGGTCATTGCCCGACAGCTATGCGCGCGACCTCCTGCGGCCTTTCATGGACAGCCTGGCGCTCGAGGTTTCGCGCGCGCTGCAGTTCTTCTTCACCTCTACACAGTTCAACCAGGTCGATCACATCGTGCTTGCCGGCGGCTGTGCCGTGATGCCCGGCCTTGGTGATGTGGTCGGGGCGCGCACCCAGGTCGACACCATCATCGCCAACCCGTTTGCCGGCATGACGATCAATGCCAAGCTGCGGCCCAAGAGCCTGCTGGCCGATGCGCCCTCGCTGATGGCGGCTTGCGGCCTCGCGCTGCGGAGGTTCGACGCATGATCCGCATCAACCTGCTCCCCCATCGCGTCGAGAAGCGTCGCCAGCGCCGTCATCAGTTCTACGCGGTCTCCGGGCTCATGATCGTGCTTGGCGCATTGATCGGTTTTGTCGTCCATGCGGTTTACGAGGGCTACATCGACAGCCAGCGCGAGCGCAACAACTTCCTGAAAGCAGAGATCGCAAGTCTCGATCGCGACATCGCCGAGATTCGACGCTTGCGTGGGCAGATCGACGCCATGCTGGCGCGCAAGCAGGTCATCGAGTCGTTGCAGACGACGCGGGCCGAGACCGTCCATTTGTTCAATGAACTGGCGCATCGCATGCCGGACGGTGTCTATCTGAAGTCCATCCAGCAGAATGGCCGCCGCGTGACGCTGGTTGGGTATGCGCAGTCAAACGCGCGAGTTTCGCACCTGATGCGCAACCTCGAGTCCTCTCCCTTCCTCGAGTTGCCGGTCCTCGTCGAGGCCAAGGCGGCGAGGCTGGACTCCCGGCGAGTCAGTGAGTTCACCCTGGGTATCGGCATCCGGCAGCCCAGCGCGGAAGTCACGGAAGCCGCTGCCGGTGGCGCCACGGGAGCGACGCAATGAGTACCGGTACCAGACTTGGAAAGGGCATCGATCTCGATCGCCTGGTGAATGACTTCAAGGGTCTGGATCCCAATGATCCGGGCTTGTGGCCGCTCGCGCCTCGGGTGGCTGTGTTCGTCGGCTTGTTCGTGCTGACGATTGCCGGCTTCTGGTGGTTCGACTGGCAGGACCAGGCCGCTTCGCTAGAGCGCGTGCGCGCCGAGGAGCAGCAGCTGAGGGACAGCTGGATCGCCAAGAAGCGGCAGGCGGTGAATCTGGAAGAGCACCGGCGGCAGCTTGCCGAGATCGACCGTCAGTTCGGCGCGCTGCTCAAGCAACTGCCCAATCGTGCGGAGATGGACTCGCTGCTGTCGGACATCAACCAGGCGGGCCTGGGTCGTGGCTTGCAGTTTGAGCTGTTCAAGCCGGGTGCTGACGTGGTCAAGGAGTTCTACGCCGAGATGCCCATCGATGTCAGGGTTCAGGGGGTCTATCACGACCTTGGCGAATTCGTCGCCGATGTCGCGCGCATGCCGCGAATCGTCACGCTCAACAACGTCGCCCTGGGAGCGGGCGAGGATGGCAAGCTCAAGTTCGAGGCCAAGGCGACCACCTATCGTTATCTCGACGAGGAAGAGCTCGCCCAGCAGCGCCAGGCGGCTCAGGCTGCAGCGGCAGCGCAGAGGAGCAGATGATGAAGAGGGCTTCATTGGTCGCGGCCTGCGCATTGCTTGCCGGGTGTGCCGGTGGCAACCAGGACGATCTGCAGGCATGGATGACCGAACAGGCGCGGACGATGCGTGGCTCGGTCATGCAGTTGCCCGAGTTGTTGCCGCTGGCCGTTGTCGATTATGCGGGTGTTCAGGGCGACGACCCTTTCCGGTCGGCACGCATGGAGCCCGAACGGCGTGCTGCGAGTGCGCTGAGGCCTGACATGGACCGCCGCCGCGAGCCTCTCGAGGCTTACCCGCTCGAATCCATGCAGATGGTGGGTGTCCTTGAGCAGGGCCGTACCGTACATGCCCTGGTGAGCGTCAATAACACCCTCCACCAGGTAAAGGTCGGACATTACATGGGACAGAACTTCGGGGTCGTCACCGCCATCAGCGAGAGCGAAGTGACCTTGCGCGAACTCGTCGAAGACGTCTACGGCGACTGGGTCGAAAGGACCAGTTCGCTGGTATTGCAGGAGCAGCAGGAGACCAGAAAATGAGACATCGAATCGGAATGCTGCTGCTGGCGGCGATGGTCGCCGGCGTAGCGCCCGTGCCTTCTGCCCTTGCGCAGGGGGCGGAGCAGGCGCAGGCGCTGTCGAACCAGATCGAGGGGCTGGAGGTTGCCGAGCAGGGGGGTACCCTGTATGTGCGCCTGACCCTGAAGGAGCCGCTGACAGCTGTGCCGCCCAGCTTCAGCGTGGCCAATCCGGCGCGCATCGCCTTCGACTTCGCTGGCACGGCCAACGGGTTGGGTCGCAACGTTCAGGCCATCGACCAGGGTGACCTGCGCAGTGCCAACATCGTGCAGGCTGGCGATCGCACGCGGCTGGTGCTCAACCTCGTACGCATGAGTCCCTACGAGACGCGCGTCGAGGGACGCGACGTGATCGTCGCCATCTCGCCGGTCAACGTCCAGGCCGCGCGCGCGAGCGTCGCCTCGGAATCGCGTGGCAATTTTGCCGAGGCTCCGGTTGCCGCCGCGTCGGCGTTTGCGGTGCGTGACATCAATTTCCGGCGTGGCACCGAGGGAGATGGCCGCGTCGTCGTCGATCTTTCGAGTGCGGATACCGGTATCGACATCCGCCAGCAGGGCGGCAATCTCGTCGTTGATTTCCTCAAGACGTCGCTGCCAGAGCATCTGCGCCGGCGTTCGGATGTCACCGACTTCGGCACTCCGGTGACTTCGATGACGGCGCAGCAGGTCGGCGACCGCGTCCGCCTCACAGTCACGCCCAACGGCTTGTGGGAGCACAACGCCTACCAGAGCGACAACCGCTTCGTGCTGGAGGTCAAGCGACTGGTCGAGGATCCGAACCGCCTGGTGCAGGGGGCGGCGCGTGGGCAGTATCAGGGCGAGAAGCTGTCGCTCAACTTCCAGAACGTGGACGTGCGTTCGGTGCTGCAGGTCATCGCCGACTTCACGAACTTCAACATCATCACTTCCGACTCCGTTCAGGGTGGCCTGACGCTGCGACTGAAAGACGTGCCGTGGGACCAGGCGCTCGACATCATCCTCCAGGCCAAGGGTCTGGACATGCGCAAGAACGGCAACGTGATCTGGGTCGCGCCGGGTGACGAACTGGCAGCGCGTGAGCGCCTGCAACTCGAGGCGCGGGCTCAGGTCAAGGATCTCGAGCAGTTGCAGACCGAGAGCTTCCAGATCAACTACCACAAGGCCAAGGAGATCTTTGATTTCCTGAAGAGCAAGGACCAGACCATGCTGTCCTCGCGTGGTAGCGTGGTGGTCGACGAGCGCAGCAACAAGGTCTTCGTGACCGATGTGGCGTCCCGTCTCGATGCGCTGCGGCGTCTGGTTCAGGAGATTGACGTTGCGCCCCGGCAGGTGTTGATCGAGGCGCGCATCGTCGAGGCCAGCAAGACCTTCTCGCGCGAAATCGGTGTCCGCCTTGGCCTTGGCAGCCTTGGGACTGCAAAGCTCGGCAACCTGGGTCAGGTCGGGTTCGGCAAGTCGGCGTTCGGAACGAGAGCGCTGGAGGTTGTCGGCCAGCAGCCCACGGATCCCCAGCCGGGCGATCCCGTGATTCCGGGCTTCATCCGCGAGACCTTCAGGCCCGGAACGACATCGGTCAACTCGATTGGTCAGGTGGTGACTCAGGGCGGTGACGTCGTCAGCGGGCGGCCGGTTGCCGGCGCCTTTGGTGCGCTGAATCTGACCCTCTTCAACAACAGCCTGACGCGCTTCCTCAATCTCGAACTGCAGGCGCTCGAGGCCGATGGCCGTGGCCGAGTCGTTTCCAGTCCGCGTGTGCTGACGGCCAACCAGGTCGAGGCTTCGATCGAGCAGGGTACCGAGATTCCCTATCAGGAGGCGTCGAGCTCCGGTGCCACCAGCGTTTCGTTCAAGAAGGCCGTGCTGGCGCTGAAGGTGAAGCCGCAGATCACACCAGACGGGCGGCTTCAGTTGTCGATCGAGGTGAACAAGGATCGTCCGATCTATGAACGGGCGCTGCTCGGTGTGCCGCCGATCGAGACCAAGAACGTCAAGAGCGAGGTCCTGGTCGAGAACGGCGGCACCGTCGTGATCGGTGGCATCTACGAGGAAGAGGAGTCCACTGGGGTGGACAAGGTGCCGGTGCTCGGTGACGTGCCGGTGCTGGGGCATCTGTTCAGGGCGCAGAAGCGGGTCTCCGACCGCAAGGAGCTGCTCGTCTTCATCACGCCGCGTATCGTTGCCGATTCTCTGACGCTCCGCTGAGCGGCGGCGGCAGCTGTTACAATGCCGGGGCGGGCATTCCGAAAGGGTGCCCGCCCTTTTTCATCTGGACTTCCGGCGAGTCACGCGTGAGCTGTCTGATACTGATCGGCATGATGGGCGCCGGCAAGACCACGGTAGGCAAGGAGCTGGCGCGGCGGCGCAAGCTGCGCTTTGCCGACTGCGACCACGAGATCGTTGCCCGTACCGGGGTGACTATCCCGACCATTTTCGAAATCGAGGGCGAGGCGGGTTTTCGGCGTCGTGAGACGCAGATGATGGATGAGCTGACCCTGGAGCCGGACATCGTCATCGCCACCGGTGGCGGCGTGGTGATTGCCCCCGAGAACCGTGCGCTGATGCGCGAGCGTGGTGTGGTGGTTTACCTCAACGTGCCGCCGCAGATCCTGTACGAGCGCACCCGCCACGATCGCAACCGCCCGCTGCTTCAGGTGGAGAACCCGCGCCAGCGCATCGATGAACTCTACCGTCAGCGCGATCCGCTCTATCGCGAGGTGGCCCACATCATCGTCGATGGCGGGCGCACGAATCCCGGAACCATGGTGCGCCTGATCGAGGACGCGCTGAAGAAACGCGAGCACAGTACATGCAGACCCTGAACGTCGCTCTCGGCGATCGCGCCTATCCCATTCACATTGGTCGCAGCCTGCTCGGGCGAGCCGATTTGATCCTGCCCCACCTCAGGACGCGACGCGTGGCGATCGTCACCAACGACACCGTCGGCCCGCTCTACCTTGAGGTTCTGAGCACGGCGCTGGCGCAGGCGGGGGTTGGCGTCTCTGCGGTCAGCCTGCCGGATGGCGAGGCCTACAAGGACTGGGAGACCCTCAACAGGATCTTCGACATGCTGCTTGCCGAGCGCTGCGAGCGTTCCACCACCCTGATCGCACTGGGGGGGGGG